>CP070701.1:239122-277068 GCA_020349885.1 Acidobacteriota bacterium | reverse complement strand
TATTGTGCCATGGAGTTTTTGAGGCTGCAAGTGGGCGTAAGGATACCGAAAAGGACGGGCCGCTGAGGAGCACAAAAACAAGACTTTTTCGATTTCTGAGCCCGGTTTTATAGGTCAATATATTGAGTGGTTGGCCTTCTTTTTCCCGGCTCCTCCCCTCCCCCCTCTCTAGGCTGCTACTGGATTTCCCCTCCGCCTGGCAAGTGTTTCAATATTCAGGTGTAGATCGATTCCACGCTTCATTACCCAGCTGGTTCAATTTGGTTACAACAGCTACAGGGGCCACCACCGCTCTTGTGACAGGAACAATGACAGCTCGTCAACCACGTCATTACCCAGGTGAAAAGGAAGAACAACGGCAGGCCCACCAACGCCCCTATGGCAATGATGACGATGAGAAGGCCGATAAACCAGAGAAACTCACCCATTGAGCCTTACCTCCTTTCTGCTTAGAGTTTTTTCAAAAAGCTCACGCACCTTTGCTCTACAAACATTTTATTATAGGTTTGCTGCATCGCCGAGTCAATTGCCCGGAAATCGCAGAAATTTCTTCCGAGAGTGTAGAGAGACACCCCTACGGGTTTACATCACGCCGAAACCGTGCATCAGCACGCCAACACCTAAAGTAGTTTCTCATCAATTGCCCCCATTACATCAAAAATTGCATGGAACTAATGCTATTTTGAGGTTCGACTCGAGACTTAGACTACTTGGTATATGGTCAATAACGGAGGGGCTTGGCCCCCCTCAAATGCCCCTTTCAGATTCAACCATTTTTCAACCACCGACCCCACAAAAGCGCACCAACTCCCCACCACGCCACACCAGAAGGAAAATCCTTGCTTGACAGGGAGTTATGCTGTAAATTGTGTCGGTAAAAGACTTCCGAAATTGGCCTAAATCGGTTTAGGAAACCGCTGCTCTATCCGATTGAGCTACAGGCGCCCCGCGGCCTCAGTATAACAGACCCGGCCCCGCTGGAGGGAGGCGCTTCGCGCCGGCTCGAGCGGGCGGCGCTTGCCCCCGCGGGCGTATTTGTATAGAATCGAGTCTTCTCTCTGCTTGAGGGAGGCTTCCTTCGAGGTATGCGATGGCAATGGACATAGAGAAAATCCTGGAACTTATGCCGCACCGCTACCCGATGCTCCTCGTGGACCGGATCATCGAGGTCGAGTCGGAGAAGCGCATAGTGGGCCTTAAGAACGTCACGTTCAACGAGGCGTTTTTTCAGGGACATTTTCCCGACGACCCCGTCATGCCTGGCGTGATGATCCTGGAGGCCATGGCCCAGGTGGGCTGCCTGTTCATTCTCGCGGGCCTCGACGACCGCGAGGAGAAACTCGTCTATTTCGCCGGGATCGACAACGCCCGCTTCCGGCGCCCCGTCCGCCCGGGCGACCAGCTCCGCCTCGAGATCACGGCGCTCAAGATCCGATCGAAAACATGCAAGATGCGCGGCGAGGCGTACGTGGGGGATGAGCTCGCCGCCGAGGCGGAGTTCATGTCCATGCTCGTCCCCCGCAAGGGCCGGGCTGAAAAAAAAAGCCCGTCGTGAGCCGAAGCCACCCCGACACCGCCATCCATCCAACGGCCATCGTCCATCCCGAAGCCACCCTCGAGGAAGGGGTGCGCATCGGGCCCTACTGCGTCGTGGACGAAAATGTCCGCATCGGCGCCCGCACCCGGCTGGAGGCCGGCGTTCGCATCTGGCCCTTCACGACCATAGGCTCGGACTGCCACTTCTTTCCCACATCATCGATCGGCAGCGTCCCGCAGGACCTGAAGTTCCAGGGGGAAGAGAGCCGGCTCGTCATCGGCGACCGAAACGTCGTCCGCGAATTCTGCACCTTCAACCGGGGCACCAAGGGCGGCGGCGGCACCACGCGTATCGGAAACGACAATTTCTTCATGGCCTACGCGCACGTGGCGCACGACTGCCAGATCGGTGACCACACGGTTTTCGCCAACGCCGCCACGCTCGCCGGCCACGTCCTCGTGGAGGACCACGCCGTCATCGGCGCGTTCACCGGGATCCACCAGTTCTGCCGCGTCGGGAAACACGCCTTCATCGGGGGCGCGAGCGCGATTCCCCTCGACCCGCTCCCCTTCGTCCGGACCGCGGGCAACCGCGCCCGCGCCTACGGCATCAACACTATCGGGCTGGAGCGCAAGGGGTTTTCCAAGGAGGCCATCGAGAAGCTGAAGGACGCCTACCGTATTCTTTTTCACACCGGGCGGAACACCGCCCAGGCGATCGAGGCCGTCCGCGCCGACATCAAGGGGTGCGAGGAGGTCGAGTACCTCGTGCGCTTCATCGAAACGAGCGAGCGCGGCATCGTCAAGGGGTAAGACATGCTCCGCGCAGCCGTCGTCGGGGCGGGGGAGTTCGGAAAGAACCACGTCCGCGTGTATCGGGACCTCGAAGGCGTCGAGCTCGTCGGCGTCGCGGACGCGCGGCGCGAGCGCGCGGAGGAAATCGCGGGGGCGTTCGGCACCAAGGCCTTCACCGACGCGCGAGAGCTCCTCGGCAAGGTGGACGCGGTGAGCGTCGCCACGCCCACCGTGGCCCATGCCGAGGCCGCCGAGCCGTTCCTGCGGGCGGGCGTCCACGCCCTGGTGGAAAAACCGCTCGCGCCCTCGCTCGAAGAAGCCGACCGCCTCGTCCGGGCGGCGCGGGAAGGAGGGGCGGTTCTGGCGGTGGGGCACCTTGAGCGATTCAATCCCGCCGTGGAGCACCTGCTTTCCACGGTCACGTCGCCGCGCTTTGTGGAGGTGCACCGCCTGAGCGGGTTTCCGGAGCGAAGCCTCGATGTGGACGTCCTGCTCGATTTGATGACGCACGACCTGGACATCCTCCTTGCGATGGTGCAGCGCCCCGTGGCCGAGGTGCGCGCGGCGGGAGTGGCGGCGCTCACAGACAAGGTGGACATCGCGAACGCCCGGCTGGGGTTCGAGGGCGGCTGCGTGGCCAACCTGACCGCGAGCCGCATCAGCCGCGAGCGGATGCGAAAATTAAGGGTCTTCGAGCCGCGGCGCTACCTGTCCGTGGACTACGACGCGCAGGAGGTTGAAAGCTTCAGCCTCGCGCTTCGAAAGGGCGCGCGGCCCGAGGTCGTGCGCGATTCCCCCGCGATCGAGCGCGACGAGCCGCTCCGGCGCGAGCTCGAGCACTTCGTGCGCTGCGCGCAGGGAAAAGAAACTCCCCGCATTTCCGGCGAGCGGGCGCGGGACGTCATCGCGCTAATCCTTCGCATCCGGGAAGAGATCGAGGGGCGGCTGATGCAGGATGCTACATGATGTATCGCCATGCAAAGAAACAACCATACTGTGATAGAATATTCTTAAAAACGGAAGCAAAGAAAGGGTCAAACAGATGCAAAACGCGCCTGAGAAAGCACCCGTCGTCTCCGCGGTTCGCACGTTCGCCATTATCGCCATTTTCACGTTAACCACGATCGCCTGGTTCATTCTCGGGGGCTCCATCGTAGCCCGCACCGATCGAGCTGACCGCTCCCTACGCACCAAGGTCGAAGGCTTGTGGGGATCGGAACTCGAGCAGCCTGCACCCTTCGTGGAGGCGGTCACGCGGACTTCGAAGCTCGTCAAGGAGGAAAACGGAGAGGAAAAGGAAAGGATCATGGAATCGAAGCAAAACGTGCTTCCCGAACGCTCGGACGTGGAGACAGAATTCTGGGTGGATCACCGGAGGAAGGGCTTGCTGTGGTACAACACGTACCGCCTTCGATACCATGGCCGCTATGCGTTTCTCGCGCCGCCTGCCGAAGCCCACTATGCGAACGTGCGCGTGGATCTTCCCGCCGCCGAAGCGCTCTACGACGACATCGTGTTCCGTCTAAACGGAGAAGACGTGGTGCCCCGCTCCGAGGGGAATGCCCTTATCACAACTCTCACCCCGCCTTACCCAGAAGCCGTGAATTTGGAAATCGGATTCATGACCCAGGGCCTGGATCGCTGGTACTACGTGTTCGAAAAGGGTCGGATATCACGGGTGAAAGACTTTACGCTGACGCTTCTCACGCATTTCGACGGATTCGATTTTCCCGACGGCAGCCTTTCCCCGACGACCAAGGAAATCACGTCCGACGGCTGGAAGCTCGTATGGAATTTCAAGAACCTCATGGCCAACGCGCGCGTCGGCATTCAAGTGCCGCAAAAACTCAACCCCGGTCCCACCGCTTCCCGGATCACGTTCTTCGCGCCCGTGTCCCTGCTCTTTTTCTTCTTCGTGTTCTTTATGATCGCCGTCCTTCGAAAGATACCTATTCATCCCATGAACTACTTCTTCCTGGCCGCCGCCTTCTTTGCGTTCCATCTGCTCTTCGCTTACTTGGTGGACCATCTCGAGCTAAACCTATCTTTCGTGATTTCCTCCATGGTTTCGCTTTTCTTAGTTGTGTCCTATCTTCGCCTCGTAGTCGGCATGAAATTCGCGCTGATCGAGGCAGGACTGACCCAGCTAGTTTATCTGGTTTTGTTCTCTTACGCATTTTTCTGGGAAGGCTATACGGGATTGACCGTCACCATAGGCGCCGTTGTGACGCTCTTCGTGGTAATGCAGCTCACGGGAAGGGTCAACTGGGACGAGGAGTTTTCTGCCAAATCCGAGCCTTCGCCTTGAATGCGGGTTCTCAGTTTGTAGCGCACACACCCTCGGTTATTTCTGTTCCATTCCGGAGGCCGTCATAGAATGGAAAAAGAAGAGGCGCGCTCATTGAGTCTCACCAAGCGGAGGATTGATCCCAAAAGACGAAGGGCGACGCTTGCAGGCAGCGTACTGCTTGCCATGGGGCTCCTCACTCTTGTGTATGGATTCTTGATAGAGCCGAAATGGATTGCCGTGCGCGAAATCGACATCACGAACGCCCCATCCCATCGAATCGTCCATATCTCCGACATTCACTTCAAAGGAGATCGGAATTATCTCGTAAGGGTAATCGGCCGAATCAACGATCTGTCTCCGGATTTCGTTTGCATCACGGGAGACTTGGCTGAGGAAAAGAAATATCTGGATGGGGTGTTGGGAATCATCAAACAGATCCGGCAACCCGTTTTTGGCGTTCTGGGAAACCATGACCTAAGAAATAAGGCATCCCTTACAGCAATTTCCGCATGCTTCGAATCGACAGGAGGAGCGCTGGTGGGCGATCACACGGTGGTTGCCGCCACTGAGGGTGTTCTGATTTCCGGCCCATCATCAAAAGTCCCAGCGCAAGATGCGCAAGGAACCAAACGCATTGTCTTGGCGCATTTTCCAAGCACCGCGGACCGGTTTGCGCATGAATCATTCGATTTAATGCTCGCGGGTCACTCGCACGGCGGTCAGGTTCGCATTCCCCTCTGGGGCGCACTGATTGTTCCGTCCGGCACGGGAAAGTATGAAAAGGGTTACTACCAAACAAAAGGAGGTCCCCTCTACGTCAATGTGGGCATAGGAACATGGTTCATTCCGGTGCGGTTCTTCTGCAGGCCCGAGATTACTGTGATACGATTTTGAATCTATGACCTCCCGCCCTGCCCCCGCAACAGCCCTCCGCCGCGCCGTCGAGCGCTGCGTTCAAAGGAAACATTTCCCCGGCGCGGTGTATCTCGTCGCGCGCGGCGACGCGGTTCTCTCATGGGAGGCCGTCGGCCGGACGTCGCCGTTGCGCGGCCAAGGCAGGCCGATGACGCTACAAACCGTCTTCGACCTGGCGTCGCTCACGAAGCCGATTGTCACGGCGTCGCTTTTCCTGCAATTGATGGCCGAGGGCTCGTTGAGGCCCTCCGACCGGGCGGAAAAATTCTTCCCCGAACTCCGGGGGCGTTGGATAGGAAAAACAAGCCTCAAAGAGCTTCTGCTTCACGTGTCGGGGCTTCCGGCGTGGCATCCGCTTTACGTTCAGGGGCGGGGGAGACAGGCGTATCTGAGCGTGTTGAAAAGCCTCCCGCCGGCCTACCCTCCGGGGCGGAAGGTCGAGTATTCCTGCCTCGGCTACATCCTGCTCGGGTTCATCCTGGAGCGCGTCGCGGGAAAGCGGCTGGACGCGCTTTTCGGGGAAAGAATCGCGCGGCCGCTCGGCCTCCGCCGCACCCGCTTCCGGCTCCCCGCGTCGTGGAAGGCGCGCGTCGCGCCCACGGAGAGGGGCAACGCGCTCGAGAAAGCGATGGCGGGCCGCATGGGACTGAGAAGCGGCGTCCCCTGGCGCACGCGCGTCCTCCATGGCGAGTGCCACGACGGGAACACTTACCACCTGGGCGGCGTCGCGGGAAACAGCGGCCTGTTCTCGGCCGCCTGGGACCTGTACGTCATCGCGCGCTCGCTCCTCCGCCCGGACGACGGGCGCGTTGTTCCCGAACCTATGAAGCGTTTGATTTTCCGCGACGCAACGGGTAGCCTGAGGGGCGGGCGCACGTTGGGGTGGAAGACTGCGGCGGCGGCGCCGGAGGCGGAGCCTCTTTCGGAAAACGCCGTCGGGCATAACGGGTTTTCGGGCGCAAGCCTATGGATCGATTCCAGGGATCGAGGCGTTTATATACTCTTGACGAACCGCGTGCACCCGAAGGTAAAGCCGGAAGGAATACGACAGTGCCGCAGGGAGTTTCACAGGTATGCGAGCCGGCTCCACTAAGTTGAGATATATCTTGTTATGAACCGCCAATTCACGCTCCGCGACGCTCTCCTGGTCGCCGTGCTTCTGCACGCGCTCTTGTTCGTCCTCGACTGGTGGACGGAGGGACAGTTGGCCGGCATTTTTGCGAAGGCTCCGGAAAAACTGGCCGAGCAGCGCGAGCCGATGGAGTTCCGCTTCGTGGACGTTCCCGCGGAAGAGGAGCAAAAGCCGGAGCCGTCGGAAAGCCGCTTCTTCTCGGACCGCGAGCTCCGCGCCAGAAGCCCCGAGCCGCGGCCCGAGCGCAGGCAAGAGGAGCAGCCGCGCGTGACGGGCCTCAGCCCCTACGAGTACACGCTTCCCTCGCGCCCGCTTTTTCCGCGGCGCACGGTGCCTCCGGCTCCGCCCGAGCCGCCGAAGGAGGAGCCCTCACCGATGGAGCCGGAAGACGGCGAGCGCCGCACGGCGAGCCGCCAGCCCGCACTCCGCGAGCGCATCGATACGTTCCTCGAGAATCTCGTGGCCGAGGGCTACCGCAACCCCGACGGCAGCGTCTCGGCGCTCGGACACCCTACGTTCGACACCGTGGACTTCGACTTCGGCCCCTACGCGCGGCGCCTCTACTGGAAGGTGCGCTCGAACTGGCATCCCTCGCCCACCATGGCTTACCTCGGAAAAACATGGGAGGCGGTCATCGAATTCGACATCCTGGAGGACGGAACCGTCGAGAACCTGCGCGTCATACGCGAATCGGGCATCCCCTCCTACGACCGCGAGTCGCTCTACGCCATCCTGGCTTCCTATCCGCTGGAGCCGCTCCCCGACGGCTACCCTTACGACCAGGTGGGCGTGCGCTGGCACTTCTACTATCACGTGTATTATTGAGTGCCGTATGGAGTATTGCGTTCACAAATCACTCGAACCGCCCAAGGCGTTCGGCGTTAAACGTTTAGCGTCACGCGCTTTGATACTCGATACTCCATACTCTATACTCTATACTTTAAACGCCATGTTTGAGCTTTTCCAAAAAGGCGGCCTCGTGATGTACCCGCTTCTTGCGTGCTCCATCGCGGCGCTCGCCATCGTGATCGAGCGCTTTGTGAACCTGCGCGCCTCGAAGGCGCTCAGGCCCTCGGTGGCCGACACGGTGGACGGCCTCGTCGAAAGCGGCGTCTACGAGAAGGCCAAGAGCCTTTGCGAGCGCAGTCCCTCGCCCTACACGAACATCGTGGGCGCCGTGCTTGAAAACCCCACCCTCCCCCGCGAGGAGCTCAAGGAAATCGTGCTCGAAGCGAGCCGGCACGAGCTGCCCGTGCTCACGCGCTACCTGCCGACCCTCTCGACGCTCGCGAGCGTCAGCCCGCTTCTGGGGCTTCTCGGCACGGTGCTGGGCATGAGGGAAATATTCGACGTGATCGCCCACATGGGCACGGGCACGGCCTCGGCCCTCGGCGCGGGCATCTCCAAAGCGCTCATCACGACGGTGTCGGGCCTCTCGATAGCCATACCGGCGCTAATTTTCCACAACTATTTCCAAAACCACGCCGAGGCCCTGATCACGGAAATCGAGAAGCGGACGCTCCGCCTCGTGCGCGCCATTTCGGAGCGCGGCGCGGCCGGGCCCGCCGACCTCCGGGAGGATTGATCCCGTGCTCTTCGCCAGGCCCGCCCGGCACGAGCCGCGCGTGGACATCACGGCGCTCATCGACGTCGCGTTTCTTCTCATCATTTTTCTGGTGGTGACCACGACGTTTTTGCGCGAGCGCGGCCTCGACCTGGAGCTCCCGAAAGCCAAGGGCGACGCGGGCGCGCGCGAGGAGACGATTACGGTGGAGGTGACGCCCGAGGGCGTTATCTATTTCCGCGGCGAGCGTTACGAGAGCGACGCGCTGACTGCGGCGCTCGAGACCGCGCTGGAAACGTCCGCGACGCACAACGTCGTTCTAAAGGCCGACAAGCGCACGAGCCACGGCGCCGTCGTGCGCGCCATGGACGCCATCAAGGAGGCCGGCGCGTCGGGGCTGACCATCGCCGTGGAGGAAGAAAAACGGCCGGGGCCTTCCTGACGCGGCGCAGTCGACTGAGACCGGGCGCCGCGAGCGCGCCGCTTTCTTAGGACTTGAAGCGAATCTCGAGCCGCAGGTTCAGCGTCGTCTTTTTCGGGGCGCCCGAAAGCTCTATGGGGATGGTGATGGTTTGGGGATCTTCCCCGTCGGACTTAAGCTCCACCGAGATCGTCCTTTCCTCCGCTTCTTCCTCCGCTTCTTCCTGCTCTTCCTCGTCCAGCCCGAGGGACTTCGCGGCGGCCTTGTCGACGTTAAGCTTGGAGCGGTCCATGCGGACGGTGCGGTCGAACTTGGGAGAATCCTTCGCCGGAGAGGGCGCCGCGAGAATCGTCTTGTTGCCGGCGGCTCCGCCGAGAGAGAATTTGCCGACGAGGGTGGACTCGCTTTGCGCCGCGAGAGCTTCCCCTTCGGCCGCCGACTCGCCGTCTTCCGAAAACAGCGCCTCCAGGGCGCTCTCCGAATCGGCGTCGGCCGCCGCTTCCGCCTCCTCCGGGACGTCAGTCTCCTCAAGGAGCGCGTCGAGAGCAGCCAGGTCGCTCTTTTCGTCGAGGGACTGAAACTCGGCGATGCCCTCCGATTCGTCCACGCCCGCCTTGCCGAGCGCCTCCTCCTCGAACGCCGAACGCTTGAGCGCCTCGGTATAGTCCTCCATGGTGTCGAAATTCTTCTTGAGAAGGGCGTCGAGCGAGGTGAACTTGAACCAGCCCTTGAAGCGGCGCGCCTTGAGGTTTTCCGAAACGCGGCGGTGCGCCAGGCGAGCAGCCGCGCTGAACGTCTCCTCGACGCGCACGCCGGTCGCGGCGTTCGCCGAATAGAAGGGGGCGTTGAATTCGTTGAGCTCTTCGTCGAGGTCCTCCTCCGCGAGCGCCCCCGGCAGATCCACCTTGTTGAACTGCATCACGAGCGGAAAATCGTTTTCCTTGATTTCGAGCCGCGCGAGCAGGCTCTTTAAAAGCTCGAGCTGTTTGCGATTCTCGTCCAGTTTTTCCTCGTTCGCGTCGGCCACGAAGACGACGCCGTCCGCTCCCCTTAAAAGCGTCAGGGACGTGGCCGCGTTCTTGGGCTCCCCGAGCGCCGCGTAGAGATGAATGCGCGGGGCGTAAGGGCCTATGTTGTCGTAGCCCGAAGGGTGGCACTCGAAAAACAGGACGCTGTCGCCCTTGCGCTCCAGGCGCAGAAAGCGCCCCCGCTCCTCCGCGGGAAGGGCTTCATGAAGAAAGCGCAGGTTCGAGCGCTTGCCCGAAAGCTCGAGGCCGAAATAGGCGATCTTGAGGGCAATTTGCTTTTCCAGTTCGTTCACAAATGCCATACGGTTCTGCAAGTCCTCTCTTTGCCGATGCGTTGTTTACCCTATCATGGCCCGCCCGCAGGTGCAACCCGCGCCCGAAAAATCGGTGGCGGAATTGCTTGCAATTCGGCGCCGAAGGTCTTATATTGAAATAAGATGAAACGCGTTCTGTGCGCCATCGTCATAATCTGCGGTGCAGCGGGAAGCGCGCAAGGGGCGGATTCACTTGCCGAAGCGGCCGCAAAGGAACAGGCCCGGCGCGCCGAGCTCCGCAAGCAGGGGGTCGAGAGCACCGTCGTGGATAACAAGGCTCTCGAGAAATACAAAACCACCGAGCTCGTCGAGATTAATTTCTCCCCCCGCTCGGCGGCGGGGAAAGCCCGACGCCCCTCCCGCGGGCCCGCCGGAACTCCACCCCCTGTAGACATCGAGCGTTACAAGGCGGATGAGGAAGCGCGGCGGCAGTCGGAGGAGCGGGCCGAGTACCTCGAAGAGCGCCTCGGGTCGGGCAACCCTCTCACAGCCATTGGAACCTCCATTTCCGAGGGCGAGAGGGAGAGCTACGGCAGCACCTACTCGGAGCGAAGGGCGACCGCGAGGGAGTCGTCAAGCGATTCTCGGCGCCAGAGCGGTAGCCGATAGCGCCCTCCCCTTCCGCATTTTCTTCTCCCTGGCGGGAGCGTTTCCTTGTTTTGGAGGCCACGGGGATTTGCAATCTCGCGCGCCTTGCCCTAGGATGTGCGGTCTATGGAGATTCTCACGGTCGGCTCGGTTGCCTTTGACAGCATCAAAACACCCTTCGGCGAGCGCGAGCGCCTCGTTGGCGGCTCGGTGACGTATTTCTCCCTGGCGGCGTCCTACTTTGCGCCCGTGAAGCTCGTCTCCGTCGTGGGCGACGATTTCACCAAGCGCGAGGAGGCCGTCTTCGAAGGAAGGCGCATCGACCTGCTGGGCCTTGAGCGCCGCACGGGCAAGACGTTTCACTGGGCGGGCGAATACCACTACGACATGAACGAGCGGACGACGCACGCGACGGAGCTCAACGTCTTCGCCGACTTCAAGCCCCTGCTCCCCGCGGCCTACCGGGACGGCGCCGACATCGTGTTCCTGGCGAACATCGACCCGGAGGTTCAGGCAAGCGTCCTCGACCAGATCAAGCACTCCGCCGTCGTCGCATGCGACACCATGAACTTCTGGATCGAACACAAGCGCCCGGCCCTGGAGCGCATCCTCAAGCGCGTGGATATGCTCGTTATCAACGAGAGCGAGGTGCGCGAGATCGCGGACGAGCCGAACATCCTGCGTGCAGGCTCAAAAATTCTTCAAATGGGCCCGAAGCACCTCGTCGTCAAGCGCGGCGAGTACGGCGTCCTCATTCTCTCGCCGGGCTCGTTCTTCGCCCTTCCCGCGTTTCCCGTCGAGGACGTCCAGGACCCGACGGGCGCGGGCGACACGTTCGCGGGCGGCCTCTTCGGCTGCCTTGCGGAAAAGAAAAAAATCGACGAGCCGGCGCTGCGCCGGGCGGCGGTCATGGGCAGCGTCATGGCCTCGTTCTGCGTCGAGGCGTTCGGCCCCGACGCCCTCCTGCGTCTTTCGAGAGACGACATCGCCGAGCGCTTCCGCGCCTTCAAGCGCCTCACGCACTTCGAGAGGGAGTAATCTCCCGCATCCTTGCCCGTCGTCGTTCGAAAGAATTTGTTTCGCTATAAAACAATACCCACTCCTTGCTCGTACCGCTCCGGGACTTGAAGTGTCAGGCTGGCGGAAACAGCCCGATTCCAAGAATCCTCCGTTCGGCCGGAATTCACACAAGAACGTTTATATGTTACCAATACACTCTTGATCCATGTATAGAAAAGCGTATAGCCCCCAAGAAATAAGGGTTTGCCATACCCAAACACACTAATAGGACGGCGCGGGCATCTGCCCTCTCGTTTCCATGTTTCTATGTCGGGATTTTGGTCAACCCGCCCAATTTGACAAAAAAGCGAAGTTGATGTACTGTGGCGCTCTATGCGCCTATTCGTGGACCACGCCCGCCAGGCCCCCAAGGGCTGGCACGGCACGAAAAGCGTCGCAACGGCCGTGAACCTGCTCAACTCTCCAGGCCCGGAGAACCGGGTCGAGGCGCTCTCCATACCCCACCGGCTCAGCGCCGTCGAGTCCCCGCTGAACCTCGTCGACTGGATGATCCAGAACAAGGTCTGCCCGCCGAAGGTGTACATCCATTCCAAGGTCGAAGGGAGTGCGCCGACGGAGATGGCGCGCAGGCTCAAGTACGCGTTTCCCGACCGGGAGATTTTCGAGGAAGAGCCGCCGGAGGCGGAGTAGGGAGAGAGCCGCAAGCAACACTGCCTGGGAAAACCGCCTCGTCGGCGTCCATAATCCGCCCCGTTTATGCTATCATATCCATTGACAAGATTGGCCTCGTCCACCGCAGCCCTCCTTAAGCTCGAAGAGCATCGGAGAACGTAGGGTGGACACGCCTCGTACGAACAACTATACTTGTCCACTCTCCTAAGCTCAAAACACAAGAGAGTATCTTTATGATCCAGGACAAAACCGCCCTCTCGACCGACTCGCTTCTTCAAGAGACGCGAACCTTTCCTCCCTCGGGGGAAGTCGTCAAGCGGGCCCACCTCGACGCCGAGGCCTACGAGGCCATGTACGAGCGCTCCGTCGAGGAGCCGGAAAAATTCTGGCTCGAGCAGGCCGGAACGCTCGACTGGATAAAGAAACCGACGGTCGCCCGCAAATACACGTGGGACACGAAGGTCCGCAAGATTGAGCACACCTGGTTCGAGGACGGCGAGCTGAACGTTTCCGCGAACTGTCTCGACCGGCATCTTTCCACGAAGCTCCGGACGAAGCCGGCCATCGTCTGGCAGGGCGAGGCGGACGAAGAGTCGCGCACCCTGACGTACGAGGAGCTGCACCGCGAGGTCTCGAAGTTCGCCAACGTGCTCAAGGCGCACGGCGTCAAGAAGGGCGACCGCGTCTGCGTGTACATGCCAATGGTGCCGGAGCTTCCGGTGGCTCTCCTTGCGTGCGCGCGCATCGGCGCCATTCACTCGGTGGTCTTCGGCGGCTTCAGCGCCGAGTCCCTGGCCGACCGCATCAACGACTCCTCGTGCAAGATGCTCGTCACGGCCAACGTCTCGCTGCGGGGCGGGAAGAAAATTTCCCTCAAAGGCATCGCGGACGAAGCCCTCGAAAAAACCTCTTCCATCGAAAGCGTCATCGTCCTCAAACGCACGGACGATGCATGCACGATGAAGGAAGGGCGCGACGTCTGGTACCACGAGGAGATGGAAAAAGCCTCTTCGGACTGCCCCGCCGAGCCGACGGGGGCCGAGGATCCTCTTTTCATCCTCTACACGTCCGGCTCGACCGGCAAGCCCAAGGGCGTCGTGCACACGACCGCCGGTTATCTCCTCCACGCCGCCCTTACGCACAAGTATATTTTCGACATCCACGAGGACGACATCTACTGGTGTACGGCGGACATCGGCTGGGTCACGGGGCACACCTACATCGTCTACGGCCCCCTGGCGAACGGCGCGACGAGCCTCATGTTCGAGGGCATTCCCACGTATCCCGATCCGGGACGCTTCTGGCAGGTCGTCGAGAAGTACAAGGTCACGGCGTTCTACACAGCGCCCACGGCCATCCGCGCGCTCATCCGGTCGGGCGACGAGTGGCCGGAGAAGTACGACATGAGCTCCCTGCGCGTCCTCGGCACGGTCGGCGAGCCCATCAACCCCGAGACCTGGATGTGGTACTACACCGCGATCGGAAAGGGGCGCTGCCCCGTCGTGGACACCTGGTGGCAGACGGAGACGGGAGGCGTCCTCATCACGCCGCTTCCGGGCGCGCACGTCTTGAAGCCGGGAAGCGCCTCGCGGTCCTTCTTCGGCGTCGAGCCCATCGTCCTGCGCGACGACGGCACGGAGTGCGACGTGAACGAAGGCGGCAAACTCTGCATCAAGAAACCCTGGCCCGGCATGATGCGCACCATGTGGGGCGACCACGGGCGCTTCATCGACACGTATTTCACGCTGTTCGAAAACGTCTATTTCACGGGCGACGGCTGCCGCCTCGACGAGGAGGGCGACTACTGGCTCATGGGCCGCGTGGACGACGTCATCAACATCTCGGGCCATCGCATCGGCACCGCCGAGGTCGAAAGCGCGCTCGTGAGCCACGCGAAGGTCTCGGAGGCCGCCGTCGTGCCCATGCCGCACGACATCAAGGGACAGGCCATCTACGCCTACGTCACCCCCGTCGAGGGCGTCGACGGGAACGAGGAGCTGCGAAAAGAGCTCGTGGCCCACGTCCGCAAGGAAATCGGCCCCATCGCCGCGCCCGATAAGATTCAATTCGCCTCCGCGCTCCCGAAGACGCGCTCCGGAAAAATCATGCGCCGCATCCTGAGAAAAATCGCCGAGAACGCCGTGGGGCAGATCGGCGACACGACCACCCTGGCCGACCCCGCCGTCGTGGACGAGCTGGTCAAGGGGAGGCCAAGATAGGCCGGCGATTTCCGGAGTGAAAAAACGAATGGGCCGTAGGCGTTCGGGTGGCAGGCGGATGAGGCAGGTTCGCCGTTTCTTCGCCACGCGGCACAACTTCTACACTCTGAGCGCCCTGTGCCTCGCGATGCTGCTGCTCGCGCTCCCCGAGGAGAGCTGGGAGGAGGAGTGGCCGACCGAGGAGATGCCCGCTCCCCTCCTCCTTGAGGAGGACCTCGCTCCCCGGACGCTCGTTTCGGAGTGGCGCGAATCGCGCGTGCCCCGCCGCTCGACGTTCGAATCGATTATGCGGGGCTACGGACTCGACCGCGCCGCGGTGGCCGAGACCGTCGCGGCGTCCCGCGGCGTCTACGACCTGCGGCGGCTGCGCGCGGGAGCCGCCCAGCGCGCCGGCCTGGACGAGGAAGGCGCCCTCGTCGAGTGGCACTACAAAGTCGACCCCGAGCGCACGCTGCGCCTCCGCTGGGGAGAGACGATCGAGGCGGCGCTCGAGGTCGAGCCTTTCGAATGGGAGGTGCAGGCGTTCTCGGGCACCATCGAGCGCTCGCTTTACGACGCGCTCGCTCACATCCACCGCAGCCTCGCGGCGCGCGTCGCGCAGGTGTTCCAATGGGAGGTCGATTTCTATTACGACCTCCGCCCGGGCGACACCTTCCAAATCCTCTACGAGGCGGCCCGGCCGCCCGCGAACGCGTTCGGAGTCTCGACGGCGCCCACCCTGGGCCGCGTGCTCGCGGCGCGCCTCACGCTCTCGGGGAAGACGCACGAAGCGCTCTTCTTTCGCGCGGAAGGGGGTGCGGGCTACTACGACGAGGAGGGGCGCTCGCTTCGGCGGCAATTCCTGAAAATGCCCGTTTCCTACGGCCGCCTGAGCTCGGGCTTCAGCAGCCGCCGCTTCCATCCCATCCTCAAGAAATACCGTCCGCACTACGGCGTGGACTACGCCGCCCCGCGCGGAACGCCCGTCCATGCCACGGCCGACGGCACGGTGGTCGAGCGGGCGCGGAAGTCCGCAGAGGGCAACTACGTCCACCTGCGGCACGCGAACCGCTACGAAACGTTCTACCTTCACCTGTCGCGCTTTGCGAGAGGAATCCGCCCCGGCGCGCGCGTCAAGCAGGGGCAAACCATCGGCACCGTGGGAACGACGGGACTTTCCACCGGCCCCCACGCCCACTATGGCATGAAACAGAACGGCAAGTGGCTCAATCCGCGCCGCATCGTGCTTCCGCCCGCCCCGCCCATCTCCGAAGAGGCGAGGCCCGAGTTCGAATCCACGCGGGCGCTGCTCGCCTCGGCGCTGGACAAGGCGGCCTCGCAGGCGGGCGTCCCCGTCCGGGCCGAGCTCAGCCCGGAGCACCCTTTCGTCAAAGAGCTGGCCGCGGAAAAGGAGCGTTAGGGCGCTCGCCCGGCCTTTGGGGGAGGGGGAGGCGGTTTGCGGCCACGCCGCGTTGGTAGTTTAATAGCCTGTCCGCCCAACCGGCGGAAATGACGGCGGCGCATCGCGCCCGACATGCCATGGACTGGATATGCCTCTACGCCTCGGGACGGCACCTTGAGCGCCTTTTCAAGGGCTGCATGTTAGAGAAAGCGTACTCGCTCGGGCCGCGCGAATACTTCTTTTCGTTTCGGCGCGTGAAGCGGGGGCTGCGCGTCGTCCTCGACCCCAAAGAGCCCCACGTCTACGCGTGCGAAAAGCCGGACGTACCCGACGCGCCCGGGGCCTTCGCCATGCTTTTGCGGAAGCAATTCGAGCGCGGCAAGCTCAAGCGCGTACGGCAGCCGCCCGGCGAGCGCGTTCTCTTCCTGGACTTCGACCCTGGCGTCCTGGCCCTGGAGCTTCTGCCGCGCACGCCCAACGCCGCCGCCGTGTGGGACGGATTCATCATGGGAAGCCATGCGCCTGTCGAGCGCCCCAAGGGGACGCTTCTTCCCCCGGGCTCCGCGTACAAGCCGCCTCCGGGGCGCGGCCACAAGAATTTCCTCGCCCTCACCGAAGCGGAGCTGGACGCCGCCCTCGGCGGGGCGCCGGAAAGCGAAGAGCCCGGCCAGGCGCTGCGCAAAGCCTTTCCGCACCTGCCCCGCTGGTTCTGCCGCGAATTCGCCTTCCGCGCCGAAAAAACGCAAGGCTCCTCCTGGAGCGCCGCGTCGAGTCTACTTGAAGAGTTGCGCGGCGACCGGGAGGGCGGCTGGCTCTACGCGCCGCATTCCCTGGACGAGCCCGCGGGGACCGTCCGGCGCAAAAGCGACCTCGTCCTGAGCCCATTCCCGCTCACCGCCCTTTCCTCCGGGTGGAAGGAGCATGCATGGGAGTCCTTCTCGGAGGCTGTCGCGGCCTATACGGAGGCGCTCCGGCGGTCGGGTTTTCTCGACTCGCCCGCCGCAAGCGCCCTAAGAAAAATCCGGCGTGAAGAGCAGCGCCTGGAGCGGACATTACAGAAGGTGCGCGAGGAAGAAAGGCAAAGCCGGGAGGCGTGGAGGCTGCGGCGGTGGGGCGAGCTCATTCTCATCAACCTGTCCGCGCCCGACGTCCGCGAAGATTCTCTCCACGTGCGGGACATTTACGAGGATCCGCCCGCGCCCGCGGCCATTCCGCTCGATGCGTCAAAGAACCTTCAAGAGAACGCCAAGCGCTACTTCAGGCGCGCCGCCCGCCTGGAAAGGGCCCTTCCCAAGATCGAGCGAAGGATGCGGGAGCTCGAGCGGGCGCTGGACGCGGCGCGGGAGCGCCGCGTCCATATCGAAGCGCACCCGGAAGAAATTTCCAGCGGCGAGGAAGAGAAGCGCGCGGCGCCCGCCGCGAAGGCCGGGCGGGCGCAGAAAAAGCCCTCGCTCCGCGGCATCCGCACGTTCCGCTCGAGTGACGGCTTCGCGCTCTACGTCGGCAAGGACGCCCGCGCAAACGAGCGCCTCACGTTCCGCGTCGCGCGCCCCCACGACCTCTGGCTCCACGCGCACGGCTACGGGGGAAGCCACGTGGTCGTCGTCAACCCCCGCCGGGGAGAGCCGGTGCCGGAGCGCAGCGTCGAAGAGGCGGCGCAGCTCGCCGCCTACTTCAGCAAGGGGCGCCCCAACGCGCGCCTCGACGTCGCCGTCACCGAGCGCCGCCACGTCCGCCGCGCCAGGGGCGCGCCCGCGGGCCAGGTGGTTTTGAAAAAATTCCGCACCCTCCGCGTCCAGCCCAAAGCGGGCGTGGAGGAAGAGGGCCGGAAGAAGTAATGTCCCACCTCCTCTCGGACTACGATTACGCGCTCCCAGAGGAACGCATCGCGCACTACCCGGCCGGGCGGCGCGACGCCTCGCGCCTCATGGTCATTCACCGCGAGAGCGGGGAGCTGGAATCGAAAAATTTTCCCGATTTCATCCAATACCTCCGCCCGAACGACGTGCTAGTGCTGAACACCACCGCGGTCTTCCGCGCGCGCCTCCGGGGGCGCCGCCGCACGGGCGGCAAGGTGGAGGTATTTCTCCTCGAAGAGCAAAGAAAAAATTTCTGGCGGACGCTCACGTTCTCGGGGCGGCCGCTGCGCCCCGGGGTCGAGCTCGTCTTCGACGAGACGAAGATGTGGGCGCGCGTGGAGGAGATTCAGAGCGACGGCTCGCGCCTCGTCTCCTTCCACGACGCGGACGACGTCCGCGGCGAGCTTCCGCGCATCGGGCACGTGCCCATCCCGCCGTATCTTCGGCGCGAGGACGAGCCGCTGGACGCGGAGCGCTACCAGACCGTGTACGCCGCGGAAGAAGGCTCCGTGGCCGCGCCCACGGCGGGGCTCCACTTCACGGAGGAAATTCTCGAGAAAATCGAGGCCGCCGGGGTGCGCCTCCTGCGCGGGACGCTCCACGTTGGCCGCGCTACGTTCGCGCCCATCAACGTCGAGGACGTCCGCCGGCACGCGATGGAAGAGGAGGCGTACGTGCTCCCGGAGGAGACGTCCCGAATCATCCGCGACGCGAAGGAACGAGGCGGCCGCGTCGTCGCGGTGGGCACGACATCGGTGCGGATGCTCGAATCATGGGCGCGCACCCGCGCCCTTGCGGGCAAAACATCGCTCTTCGTTTACCCGCCGTTCGATTTTAAAACCGTGGACGTTCTGCTGACGAATTTCCATCTCCCGAAATCCTCGCTCCTCCTTCTGGTGAGCGCGTTCGCGCAGCCGGGCGGAACGGAAGGGAAAAAACTCGTGCTGCGCGCCTACGGGAAGGCGCTCGAGGAAGATTTTCGATTCTACTCCTACGGCGACGCCTGCCTGTTTTTATAGGGCCGGGCGCGCAGGCTTTTTCTACTTCTTCTCCGCCTCGTCCCGCTTGGCCTTGACCGACTCGTAAGCGCTCTGGATTTCCTTGACCAGAGCGATCATTTTCCGTGCCTCTTCGACGCTGAGCGTCTGCTTGCACTTGTAGGCCTGCTTGTCGGCGGCATGGAGGGCCTCCAAGAGGCTCTTCCCGCCCACCTTGGTTTCCGCAAGCTCCGCGGGGCCGAAGTACTCGAACGCGAAGAGCCGAATTTGCCTCTGCGCGCGCGTGCCCCACTCCTCGTTCTTGGAGGCCGCCCGCGCCTGGAACAGAGCGCCTTTTTCCGCCTGGGCCTTCTTCGCAAGCGCTTCGAGTGTCTCGGCGGAGTAGACCAGGTCGTGGAACTCGTGGTCCCAATCGTAGTAGCCGCACGGGAGGCTGCAGTGCGCCCACGCGAACTGCGCGGCCAGCACACCGAGAACGAGCACCACCACCCATGCCATGCCGGAACCCCACATTTCATTTATCATGTGCAAACCTCCTTTGTCGTGTCAGTTTCGTAAATTTATTTTCTCTGGATGGGGTGCTCCATACCTCCTTTTTGCGATTTCCCTCCCCCTGGAAGCGGCTTCCACCCCTGCATGATGGCCTCGATCTCGATGGAAATCTTGACGGTCTCGCCCAGGACGAGGCCCCCCGCGTCGAGCACCTTGTTCCAGACGATGCCGTAATCCTTGCGGTTGAGCTCCGCGGAGGCGCTGAAGCCCGCGCGCGGCGGTTTGTCGGGGGAGAGGGCCATCCTGCCGAAGTACTCGACATCCAGCGTCACTTCCTTCGTGACGCCATGCATCATCAGCTCGCCCGTGACCTTGAAGGTGTTGTCCGCGCCCTTGGCCACCTTCTTGCTGGCGAACCTCATGACGGGATACTTCTCGACGTGGAAAAAATCCTCGGTGCGCAGGTGGTTGTCGCGGTCTTCGTTGTTCGTGTCAATGCTCGCCACCTGGATGGTCGCCTCGACGCCGGAGTTCACGATGTTTTCCTCGTCGAGCATGATGGTGCCCTTGAAGTCGGTGAACACGCCCGTCGTGTAGCTTGCGAGATGGCGGACCTTGAAGCCCACCGAGGAGTGGACGGGATCGATGTCGTACCTGTCCGCGGCATGCGCGGACGCGCCGACGGCGACTCCCAGGGCGAGCGCCAAAAACAAGTTTCTCGTCAATTTCCTGCTCATCGTTCGTTTCCTCCTTGCGTGCGGGTCAACAGTTGCGGCCGGAAAATTATTCCTCGACGGTGGCCTCGTCCACCAGCATGATGGGGATGTCGTCCTCGATCCGGTAGACGCGCTTGCAGGTGCGGCATTTGAGGGCGGCGCCGTCTTTAATTAAATCAAGCTCCCCCTTGTCGGCGGGGCAGACGAGAATTTCCAGAAGATCGGGACTCAGGGCCATCATGCAACCTCAGTGCTCATCGTAGTCAACCGCGGTGCCGGAAGTCAAGCGCGTTACTCAATATACGCCCCGGCGGGCTTTTTGTTCCCCGCCCGTCCGGGCGGTTTGTGTCGGGGGAAAAACAAGGGTAAGATAGTCGTCTATGACTGCGAAGCTGAAGAAAATTTTTCCGGTCGGCGTCATCGGAGCGGGAGAGCTCGGGTCGGCCTTCGTCCGGGGCCTCCTTTGGAGCCGGCTCTACAACCCCGAGGATTTCATAGCCTCCAACCCCCCCGACAGGCCGGCGCTGCGCAGGCTCGTGCGCGAGCTCGGCATCACCGGGGCGGCGGACAACCGCGAAGTGATCCGCCGAAGCCGCATCGTGCTCATTTCGGTCTGGCAGAAGAGCCTCGAGGCGGTGCTCGGCGAGATCCGCAACGAGCTCCGCTCCTCGCACATCCTGGTTTCCCCCATGGCGGGGATCCCGACGTTCGTCATCGAGCGCTTACTCAAAAAGCGCGTTCCCGTGGTGCGGTGCATGCCGAACATCTGCTGCATGGTCGGGGAAGGCGTCACGGCGCTCTGCGGCGGGCGTTACGCGTCGCGCGAGCACGTGCGGCGCGTGGAGAAGCTGTGGGCCGCCATGGGAAAGACGCACCGGGTCAAAGAGTCGCAGCTCAACCTGATCACGGCGATCAGCGGATGCGGCCCGGCCTACACGGCGCTCTTCGCGCACGCGCTCCGGGACGCGGGCGTCCGCCTGGGGCTCTCGAAGGCCCTGGCATCAGAGCTTTCGCTGGCGACGGTTTCGGGCTCGGCGCGCATGCTCGAGCTGAACGGCGAGGACCCCCTCGCCTTCGCCAGGCACGTCATCACCCCGGGCGGCACGACCGAGGAAGGCGTCAAGGTGCTCAAGAAGCGGCGCTTCCACGAGACCGTCACGGGCGCCACGCGCGCCGGCGCACGCAGGGCCGCCCGCATCGGGAAGGCGCACGCGAAGAAACGGTGACCGGGCCGCCCCGCTATACTTCCCTCCTGGAGAAACCCCCATGACCACTTTCGAAGATATCGGCAAGTCGAAGGAGGCGCAGTGGTTCAACGCGCACGAGCGGGAGCTTCTGAAGAAGGCCCGCGAGCGCAAGCAGGGCGAGCTGCGCAAGAAACAGGAAACCGAAGAGGCCGCGGAGCGCGAAAAGCTGAAGGCCCAGCACTGGCTGCGGTGCCCCAAGTGCGGCCACGAGATGGAGGAGAAGACGCTCGAAAGCATCCTGGTGGACGAGTGCGGCTTCTGCGGCGGCGTCTATTTCGACGCGGGCGAGCTCGAACAACTATTTTCCAAGAAGATCGACGATAGCCGGGGCTTCTTCAAGCGCCTCCTCGGCGCCTAGTGGAGCTCGTGCAGGCAGCCGCGCTTGGGGGCGCGTCAAAGGGAATGCAGTAAGAGCAGAGGGTGGGCATGGTGCAAGATCCTTCCCCTTCCTTATCACTGACAACTAACCCCTAAACCCTTGGGGCCCCCGAAAAATCCCCTGGATTTTTTGGGGCTAACTGCACCCCCCCGTCTGGTGCAGGCAGTTCAAACAGAAGTAGCACGGGCCCTTGCGCACCATGAGGCCGCCGCACTCGGTGCACGGAGGCGCGTCGCTCTGGGGCTCGAAGCCCAGTTTCTGATACTGCTCGCGCATCTGCTCCGTCGCCTTCGGATGCTCCACGACCTTGTCCTCCTCCTGCGGGACGAAACACTTCTCTAACCACTTGAAGATGTAGTCGATGACCGACGTGGCCATCGGGATGTCGGGGTTCGTCGTGATGCCCGAGGGCTCGAAGCGCGTGTTCTTGAACTTGTTGACCAGCATCTCCAGGGGCACGCCGTACTGGAGCGCGATGGAGGTGAGCGTCGCCACCGTGTCGATGAGGCCCGAGATGACGGCGCCCTCCTTCGCCATGACGACGAAGATCTCCCCGGGCGTCTTGTCCTCGTAGAGGCCGGCGGTGATGTAGCCCTCGTGGCCGCCCACGGAAAACTTGTGCGTGACGGCCTCGCGCGTGTCGGGCAGGCGGCGGCGCTGGGGCTTCCAGACGACCCTCGCCGTCTTTCCGTCCTTGTCCTTCGTCTCGAGCGACGTGTTCAGGGGCTGCGTCCGCTTCGAGCCGTCGCGGTAGATGGCGATGGACTTGAGGCCAAGCTTCCACGCCTCGACGTAGGTGTCCATGATTTCCCCGGCGGTCGACTCCTGCGGCATGTTGACGGTCTTCGAGATGGCGCCCGAGACGAAGGGCTGCGCCGCGGCCATCATCCTGACGTGCCCCATGTGGTGGATGGAGCGCGCGCCCTTCGTGGGCTTGAACGCGCAGTCGAACACCGGTAAATCCTCCTCGCGCAGGCCCGGCGCGCCCTCGATGGTGTCGTTTTGGTCGATGTAGTCCACGACGGCCTTCGCCTGAGGGTCGTCGTAGCCGAGGCGCTTCAAGGCGAGCGGCACGGTGTTGTTGACGATCTTGAGCATGCCGCCGCCCACGAGCTTCTTGTACTTCACCAGGGCGATGTCCGGCTCGATGCCCGTCGTGTCGCAGTCCATCATGAAGGCGATGGTGCCGGTGGGGGCGATGACGGTGGCCTGGGCGTTTCGGAAGCCGTATTTTTCGCCCGTCTCGAGCGCGTCGTTCCACGCCCGCTCCGCCGCCTCGTACAGGTACGAAGGCAGGTATTTCCTCTCGATACTGCTCACATGGTCGCGGTGCTTGCGGATGACGCGCAGGAACGAGCCGCGGTTCTTCTCATACGCGGGGAAGGGGCCGAGGCTCTCCCTCGCGGCGATGAGGGCCGACGCGCGGTAGGCCGCGCCCGTCATCAGGGCCGTGATGGCGCCGCAGTAGGCGCGCCCGGCGTCGCTGTCGTAGGGCACGCCCTGCGACATCAGGAACGCTCCCAGGTTCGCGTAGCCGAGGCCGAGCGGCCTGTATTCGTGGCTGTTCTGTGTGACGGCGGGCGTCGGGTAGAGGGCGTTGTCCACGATAATCTCCTGCGCCAGGATGGAGACGTGACAGGCGTGCTCGAACGCCTCAGCATCGAGGTTTCCCTCCCCGTCCACGAACCCCATGATGTTCACCGAGGCGAGATTGCAGGCCGTGTCGTCCAGGAACATGTACTCCGAGCAGGGGTTCGAGGCGTTGATGCGCGCCGTGTCCGAGCACGGGTTCCAATCATTGATGGTGGTGTCGAACTGCATACCCGGGTCGCCGCACAAATGGGTGGCTTCGGCTATCCCGCTCAGGAGGTCGCGGGCCTTGAGGGTATCCATCGCTTTGCGGCCGACGACGGAGTAGGTTTTCCATTTGTCGTCCCGCTCGACGGCACACATGAACTCGTCCGTCGCGCGCACGGAGTGGTTCGCGTTCTGGAAAAAAACCGAATCGTAGGCCCCGCCGGAGACGCTGAAGCCGCCGTCGTAGCCCATGTCGATGAGCGCCCAGGCCTTCTTTTCCTCCTTGACCTTGCAGTCGATGAACTCCTCGATGTCGGGATGGTCGGCGTTGAGGATGACCATCTTGGCGGCGCGGCGGGTCTTTCCGCCCGATTTGATCACCCCGGCGAAGGCGTCGTAGCCCCTCAGAAAGGAGACCGGCCCAGAGGCGACGCCTCCGCCCGCCAGCTTCTCGCGCGACGAGCGGATGGTCGAAAGATTCGTGCCCGTGCCGGAGCCCCACTTGAAGAGCATGCCCTCGGTCCTCGCGAGTCCCAGGATGCTCTCCATCGAGTCTTCCACTGAGTTGATGAAGCAGGCCGAGCACTGGGGTTTTTCCTCGATTCCCACGTTGAACCACACGGGGCTGTTGAAGGCGAGCTTCTGGTGGAGGAGAAGACGCGTGAGCTCGGCGTAGAAGATTTCCGCCTCCTCGTCGTCCCGGAAGTAGCCGCCCTGCCTGCCCCACCCCGTTATCGTGCGCGCAACCCGGTCGATGACCTGCCGGAGACTCGTCTCCCGCTCCGGGGTGCCGAACGCGCCGTAGAAATATTTCGACACGACGACGTTCGTAGCGAGCTGCGACCAGAAGGACGGCATCTCGACTCCTCGCTGCTCGAAGACCACGCTTCCCGCCTCGCTCGTGATGACGGCGTCGCGCCGCTCCCACTCGACCTCGTCGAACGGGTGGACGCCCGCGCGCGTGAACCGGCGCTCCACGAGCCGCCCCCCCGCCTCCGGGGCGGCGCCCGCGCTCACCTCGCGTAACACCTGGCTTTCAGACTTCATCGTTTTGCACTCCCTATATCGTTTTTCGTTGCGCCCAGGCGTTGCGGCAAAAAGTCTCGTGCGGCTTCATGGACGCGCCAGCCTTTCGAGCCTTGAGGAGGCACCCCTACAGGCCCGTCTGCCCCCGCGTGCACCTTGTTTCCATGATACCGCCCCCGCCTCAAAAAGAAAAGTCCAAAGAGATCAATTGCCACAATATCTGGGCAGTAACCTAGTCTTATACTACTACATATTGTGAAAGTCAAGGAAAAAATTTCACAAAAATTCCCCCTTGTTTTTCACAAGAAAAATTTAAAAATATCATTATTTTACAAGCCCTTAGAAGAAAGAGCTAAAAACGCACATGAACAATTCTTCAGATGCGGCTTCAAACTACTCGCTTTTCAGAGGATGCCGGCGAGCGGTCTCAACGAGAAATTCGGCAAGGGCGAGGTTGACGAGGCTCGTTTCCTTCCCTTCGGTGCGGCGGGAAAGCAGGCGAGGCTACTGTCCGCAACCCCAGCCGAAGCTGCCTACCAAAGCGTCCAGGTCGCCGCCGTCCACCCAGCCGCTGTTGTCGAGGTCGGCGTCGTTTTGGAAATCGGTCTCACCGCAAGGTTTGACACCCCGCGCGGCATACGATAGGATAAAGGACTTCCAAGATACAATCGCCATGGCCTTGCCAGAAGAGCACGAATTAAAGGTTTTCACGGGGAACGCGCATCCCGCGCTCGCGCGGGAAATTTGCGACTACCTCGGCGAGACCTACAACGAGGAGCCATGCGGGGAGGCGGAGGTTAAAAAATTTTCCGACGGCGAGACGCGCTGCCAGATCCTGGAAAACGTCCGCGGACGGGACGTTTTCGTCGTCCAGCCCACGTCGCCTCCGGCGAACGAGCACCTGATGGAGCTTCTCATCATGATTGACGCCTTGAAGCGCGCGTCCGCGTGGCGCATCACGGCGGTGCTCCCCTACTACGGCTACGCGCGTCAGGACCGCAAGGACAAACCCCGCGTGCCCATAACCGCGAAGCTCGTCGCCGACCTCATCTCGGCGGCGGGCACGGACCGCGTGCTTTCGATGGACCTCCACGCGGCGCAGATTCAGGGTTACTTCGACATCCCCGTGGACCACCTGTTTGCGATGCCCGTCTGCACGGAGCACGTCCGCACCCTTAATTTAAAGGATCTTACCGTCGTCTCGCCCGACGCGGGCGGCGTGGAGCGCGCGCGGGCGCTTGCGAAGCGCGTGGACGCCTCGCTCGCCATCATCGACAAGCGCCGCACGGGCCCGAACGAGGCCGAGGCGCTCCACGTGGTGGGCGACGTGAAGGGACGCACGGCACTGATCCTTGACGACATCGTGGACACGGCGGGCACGCTCGTGAATTCCATCGAGGCGCTCCGCAAGGAAGGCGCAAAAAGCGTCTACGCGTGCATCACCCACGGAGTGCTTTCGGGACCGGCCATCGATCGCCTCAAGCGCTCGTCCATCGAAACGCTGATTCTCACGAACACGATCCCCCACAAGGCGCCGGTGTTGGAGTCGAAAAAATTCGTCGTCCTTTCCGTGGCCTCGCTTTTCGCCGAGGCCATCATGCGCATCCATCGGCATACGTCCGTGAACGTCCTGTTTTCGGAAAAAGGACTGGAGCAACTGGAAGACTGACCGAGGAGATTCCCGAGCCATGCCTGAGCTTGTCATTCCCGCCGAGTTTCGAGAAAAGACCGGAAAAAATGAATCGCGCCGCCTGCGCCGCCAGGGCCGCATTCCGGCCGTGGTGTACGGCCTGGGAAAACCGACCGCCGCCCTGCAGCTCGACCCGAAGGACATCCTGAACATCCTGCACTCGCCAAAGGGCACCAACACGCTCTTCAAGATTCAAGAACGCGATGACGCGGAAGGGCGCATGGTCATGCTCCGCGATTACCAGTACCATCCCGTCACCGGCGACCTCCTGCACGTGGACCTGGTGCGCGTGGACGTTTCAAAGCCCGTCGAGGTGGAGGTGCCGGTCGAGACCTACGGCATCGCCCCGGGCATCAAGGACGAAGGCGGCTTCCTCACCATCGTGCTGCGCGAAATCGAGCTGCGCTGCCTTCCTAGCCGCATACCCGACTCGGTGCGCATCGACATTTCAAACCTCCACCTCCACGGCATCGTGCGCATCCGCGACGTCAATTTCGGCGAAGGCGTCGAAGTGCTCCACGAGCCCGAAATCCCCCTCCTGACCATTCAGGAGCCCGTGAAGGAGCCGGAGCCCGAGGAAGCGGAGGCCGCCGCCGTGGAGGCCGAGGCCGCAGCCGAGGAGCCCGAAGTCATCGGCCGCGGAAAGAAGGTTGCCGAGGGCGAAGAGGCGCCCGCGGAAGGCAAGGAGCCCGCCGAGGAAAAGGAAGCGGCGGCGAAGAAAGGCAAGGAACCCGCCAAGGAAGAGGAAGCGGCGGCGAAGAAAGGCAAGAAAAAAGAAAAAGGCAAGAGGAAAAAGTGATGCGTTTCCTTTTGCCCTCCGGCCTTTGATTCTTCCCGATGGCGTCGCCCCGATACATCGTGGGCCTGGGCAATCCGGGCGAGCGCTACGCGCACACGAGGCACAATTTCGGCTTTCTCTGCGTGGAGCACTTCTTCCAGCGGCACCGGGGAAAACGCCAGGCGCCGCATCCCCTTTACGAGAGCGCACTGTGCCGCCTCGGAAACAAAGAGGTGCTTCTCGTCAAGCCGCGCACCTTCATGAACGAAAGCGGCAAAGCCGTGGCGGCGCTCGACGTCGAGGAGGACGAGTCGCTGACGGTCGTCCACGACGACCTCGATCTGCGCTTCGGCATCCTGCGGCTCAAGCAGGGCGGGGGCGACGGCGGGCACAAGGGGGTGCACTCGATTATGGAGAATCTGCAAACGGATGATTTCGCGCGGCTCCGCCTCGGCATCCGCGGGGCGGACAAGCCCGCCGACGCGACCGAATACGTCCTGGAAAATTTTCTCGATGACGAAGTCGCGGAGCTTCCGCGGATTCTGGACCGCTCCTGCGACGCCATCGAGGTCGCCCTCACCCATGGCGTGCGTGAGGCAATGAACCGATTCAACGAACGCAATCCTGAAACCCCGGAAACGTAAAGGAGGCTCTTATGCTTGATCTCTCGCTATGGATCGTACCCCCCCTCGGCGCCATCGGCCTCCTGATCGCGCTCTCGATCCACGCGTGGATGGGGCGGTTGAGCGCTGGCACGGACAAGATGAAGGAAATTTCAGAGGCCATCGCCTCGGGCGCGATGGTGTTCCTCCGGCGCGAATACCAGGTGCTCGCCGTGTTCGAAATCGTCGTCTTCCTCGTGCTCGGTCTCTCCCTTGGATGGAAAACCGCCGTGGCCTTCCTCTCCGGCGCCGTCGCCTCGATGCTCGCCGGCTTCTTCGGCATGCGCGCCGCCACGCGCGCCAACGTCCGCACCGCCGAGGCCGCCCGCTCGAAGGGACAGGCCGACGCGCTCAACGTCGCGTTCCACGGCGGAGCCGTCATGGGGCTCTCGGTCGCGAGCCTCGGCCTCCTGGGGGTGGGCATCTTTTATCTCGTGTTCGGAAAAGACCCGCAGACGGCGCTCTACATCAACGGCTTCGCCATGGGCGCCTCGAGCATCGCCCTATTCGCCCGCGTGGGAGGCGGCGTATACACGAAGGGCGCCGACGTCGGGGCCGACCTGGTAGGCAAGGTCGAGGCGGGCATCCCCGAGGACGACCCGCGCAACCCGGCCGTCATCGCCGACAACGTCGGCGACAACGTGGGCGACGTGGCGGGAATGGGCGCCGACCTGTTCGAGTCCTACGTGGGCTCGGTCATCGCGTCGGTGGCCATCGCCGCGACCGCCGCCTCGCTTCGCGGACTCGACATCGCGGCCGTGCGCACCTACGCCATGGCGTTTCCGCTCCTTCTCGTCACCGCGGGCCTCGCGGCGTCGCTGCTCGGCATCGCCTCGATGCAGGTCCTGAAAAGGCTCGCTCCCCAAAGGGCGCTCCGCTATTCCACGTTCACCGCCGCCGTGCTGTTCCTCGCCGCGGCCGCCTTCCTCAGCCAGCGGATGCACCTCGGGTGGGGCGTCTTCGTCGCAGTCCTCGCGGGCACGCTCGTCGGCATGGCCGTGGGGCTCGTGACCGAGTACTACACGTCGAGCAAGCCGATCGTGAAGATCGCCAACGCCTCGACGACCGGCCCCGCGACGAACATCATTGCCGGACTTGGCGTCGGCATGATAAGCACCATGATTCCGATGTTCCTTATTTGCGCGGCCATCTTTGTCGCGAACTGGGCGGCCGGCCTCTACGGCATCGCGCTCGCCGCCGTCGGGATGCTCGCGACCATCGGCGCCACGATGAGCGTGGACGCCTACGGACCCATCGCGGACAACGCGGGCGGCATCTCCGAGATGAGCGGCCTCGGGCCCGACGTGCGCGCCATCACCGACAGCCTCGACGCGCTGGGCAACACGACCGCAGCCATCGGCAAAGGCTTTGCGATCGGCTCGGCGGCACTCACCGCCCTTTCGCTTTTCGCCGCTTACGCCACGGCCGTGGGGCTTCGCGAAATAGGCCTCAACCTCATCGAGCCGACCGTCATGGTGGGGCTTTTCATCGGAGGCATGCTGCCTTTCCTTTTTGGGGCACTAACCATGGACTCGGTCGGCCAGGCGGCGAAGGCCATGGTCGAGGAGGTGCGGCGGCAATTCCGAGAGATTCCCGGCCTTCTCGAAGGCAAGGGAAAGCCCGACTCGGGGCGCTGCGTGGACATCGCCACGCGCTCCTCGCTCCGGCAGATGATTCTCCCCGGCCTCATCGCCATCCTCGCGCCTCCCCTCATGGGCTGGCTCCTCGGGCCCAGGGCGCTCGGAGGCATGCTCGCGGGCGCGACGCTCTCGGGCGTCCTGCTCGCGCTCTTTATGGCGAACGCGGGCGGCGCCTGGGACAACGCCAAGAAATTCATCGAAAAAGGCAACCTCGGCGGCAAGGGAAGCGACCCGCACAAGGCGGCCGTCGTGGGCGACACGGTGGGCGACCCGTTCAAGGACACGTCCGGCCCCTCGATGAACATCCTCATCAAGCTCATGAGCGTCGTCTCGCTCGTCATCGCACCGCTTCTCGTGAAGTGGCTCTAGCCCGCGATGACGAACGGCTTTCGGAGGACGTGAAGCTACCGCTCGAACGCCGAACGCCCTAGCCTAGCAGGTCCCTTTTTTCCTTAAAATTCAGGAAAATTTTGGGCAAAATTCTGCGAATTTTTGGTGGATTTTTCGCCGCCCATGTGCTAATCTGAGGAGTGTCTAAAATCGTTCGGGGGCAATGACGAACGTCAAACCTTAAAGGGAGCTTTCTTCTATGTCTACCGCAGCGGCTGAGCTTGAGAAATCGGCTCGCAAAAAGACAGCGGCGGTCTACGACGCGACCACCATTAAAGTCCTGGGCGGCCTCGAAGCCGTCCGCAAGCGCCCCGCGATGTACATCGGCTCGACGGGCGCGACGGGCCTGCACCACCTCGTCTACGAGGTCGTGGACAACTCCATCGACGAGGCGCAGGCGGGCTTCTGCTCCTCGGTCGAGGTGACCATCCACAAGGACTGCAGCGTCACCGTCGTGGACGACGGGCGCGGCATCCCGGTGGACCTCCACGAGGAGATGAAAAAGCCCGCCCTCGAGGTTGTGATGACGACGCTCCACGCGGGCGGCAAGTTCGACGCGAAGGCCTACCAGGTCTCGGGCGGCCTACACGGCGTGGGCGTCTCCGTCGTGAACGCCCTCGCGGAATGGCTCGAGGTCGAAGTGAAGCGCGACGGCGCGGTCTACATGCAGGGCTACGAGCGCGGGGAGCCCACGTCGGAGCTCAAGAAAATCGGCACAAGCGACAAAACGGGGACGACGGTGCGCTTCTTCCCCGACCGGAAGATTTTCGATAGCCTCGACTTCCACTACGACACGCTCGTGAACCGCTTCCGCGAGCTCGCGTTCTTGAACAAGGGCCTCGCCATCTCCATCTCCGACGAGCGCTCGGACAAGAGCGCGCGCTTCCAGTACGACGGCGGCATCGTCTCGTTCGTCAAGCACCTCTGCAAGAACAAGGACCTTCTACACAAGCAGCCCATCCACATCGCGCAGGAGCGGGACCAGGTCCAGGTCGAGGTGGCCATCCAGTACGTGGACGCCTACAGCGAGAACATATTCACATTCGTGAACTCCATCAACACGCGCGAGGGCGGCACGCACCTGAGCGGCTTCCGCTCGGCGCTCACGCGCACCATCCACAACTTCGCCAAGAACCAGAACCTTCTCGACGCGAACACCTCGCTCACTGGCGACGACGCGCGCGAGGGCCTCGTGGCCGTCATCAGCGTGAAGGTGCCGAACCCCCAGTTCGAGGGTCAGACGAAGATGAAGCTTGGAAACGGCGAGGTCGAGGGCATCGTCCGCTCCGTCGTGGGCGACCGGCTGGGGCAGCACTTCGATGAGAATCCGTCCGAGGCCAAGCGCATCATCTCGAAGGCTATCGAGGCGGCGCGGGCCCGCGAGGCCGCGCGCAAGGCCAAGGAGCTCGTGCGCCGCAAGGGCGCGCTCTCCTCGGCCGACCTGCCGGGAAAACTGGCCGACTGCCAGGAGCGCGACCCGGCCCTCACGGAGCTCTTCATCGTCGAGGGCGACTCGGCCGGAGGCTCCGCGAAGCAGGGGCGCGACCGCAAGTTCCAGGCCGTGCTGCCGCTCAGGGGAAAAATCCTGAACGTCGAAAAGGCGCGCCAGGACAAGATGCTCTCGAACGAGGAGATCCGCGTCCTGATTACGGCCCTCGGCACGGGCATTGGCAAGGACGACTTCGACCTCTCGAAGCTCCGCTACCACAAGGTAGTCATCATGACCGACGCCGACGTGGACGGCAGCCACATCCGCACGCTCCTCCTGACCTTCTTCTACCGCCACATGAAGCCGCTCATCGATGACGGCAAGCTCTACATCGCCCAGCCCCCGCTCTACCGCGTCGCAAAAGGCAAGCGCAGCCTCTACTTCAACGTCAAGGAGGAGCTCGACTCGCACCTCCTGGACCTGGCCGTCGAGGGCGAGGTGAGGGTGGTCATGCCGGAGTCGAAAAAAACGCTTTCGGGAAAATTCCTGCGCGGCGCGCTGGAAAGGATTCTCGAGCTCGAGACGCACCGCGAGGCGCTCGGCCGCAAGGGGTTGAGCGCGGCGCTTCTTGAATCCATGGTGGACCTTAAGCTTAGCCCCGAACCCGATATGCGCGAGAAATTCTCCGAGCCCGATCTTGAGCTCCGCTCGCTCGCAAAACGCGCGGGCGACGAATACGAGGTCCTCAAGCCCGAGCGCGACGAGGAGCACGGGCTCTGGCGCCTGCCCCTGCGCCCCAAGCAGAACGGCACGGACGCCCCCGTCTACATCGCCTGGGAGCTCGTGCGCTCGCCCGAGTACCGCGCCTTCTACCGCGCGCACAGGGAAATTTCTCAGACCCTCGAGCTTCCCGCGGTGCTGGAGGACGGAGGGGGAAAAACTTCCTTTGAGAACGCCGCCGCCCTGGCGCATGCCATGCTCGAGCGCGCGAAGAAAGGCCTCACCATCCAGCGCTACAAGGGCCTCGGGGAGATGAATCCCGAGCAACTCTGGGAGACGACGATGAACCCGGCGACGCGCAAATTTTTGACCGTCCTCGCCGAGGACGACCCGGCCGCCGACCAGATCTTCACCACCCTCATGGGCGACAAGGTGGAGCCGCGCCGCAGGTTCATCGAGAAGAACGCCCTCGGCGTCGTGAATTTGGACGTGTAGGAGCACGCCTGCGTGCGTGCCTTCTTTGGGCGGCCACGTAGGGCCGCCCCTTTTGATGTTTTTCCTTTATTTCTTGTAATCCCCCCAACCCCCTTTACCAAAGGGGGAGCGGTCGGAAGACCTCCGCCGCTTCTACAGGAATTTTCTACGGAGCCGCCGCCCACGAGGGGGTCGTGTTCTCGCCCTCGGAAGTGACCTGCCGCGCGCGCGTGCCGTCGCTCCGGGAGACGTATATCTGGTAGCGGCCAGTGCGGTTCGAGGCGTAGGCGAGCATGCTCCCGTCGGGCGACCACGAGGGCGACTCGTGGCTCGCGCCCGGCTCGGTCAGGCGCACCTCCTCGCCGGTGGCCAGGTCGAGGACGACGAGGTGAAAGCTCCCCTCCAGCCGCGCCGTGTAGACGATGCGCCCGCCGTCGGGCGACCAGGCGGGCGCGTCGCAGTAGCTCGCCCACCGCGAGAGGCGGCGGACGTTCGCGCCCTCGGCGTCCATCGCGTAGATTTGCGGCGAGCCGCCGCGGTCCGACGTGAAGGCGATCTCGCGTCCCGTGGGCGACCACGCGGGCGCGGTGTCTATGGCGGGGTGATGGGTGAGCCGCTGGAGGCGCTTGCCGTCGCGCCGACAGACGTAAAGGTCGAGGTTTCCGTCGCCGTCCGAGGCCGAGAACACGATGCGGCGGCCGTCGGGCGAGAACGCGCCGCCCGTGGCCATGGGGAGCCGCGTCAGCTTTTTCGGCTCCGTGAGACCGAACCGGTCGATGAGAAAAAGGCCCGCCTGCACGGGCTTCTTCTCGAATGACGTAAAAAGAATATGTTCCGAGTCGGGCGACCATGCGGGCAGCATGTTGAGCGCGGAGGCGGAAAGAATGAGGCGCCTGCTCTCGCCGTCGTAGTCGGACGTGGCGAGGGTGCGCCCCTCGCCGCCGCGGGATGTAGCGAAGACGAGGGGGGCGCCGAACGAGCCCCGCGTGCCCGTGTAGTAGTACACGATCTCGTCGGAGAAGGCGTGTCCCATGGAGCGCTTGAGCTCCAGCTCGCCGCGCAGGCGCTTGCCGAAAATCATCTGCCCCGTGCGCGCGTCGAAGAGCCGCCCCTCCGCCTTCATGCCGCCGCCCCTCTTTTCCGCGACCACGATGAACACGGCGTCCGCTCCGAGCGAGCGCCAGATCTTCAGTTGGCGGTTCTCGAGGGAAAACTCGGGCACGTACTTGTAGAGCGACGGACTCAGGAGCTCGATGTTCCACGCGAACGTGAGGTCGTTCAGAATCACCTCGCGCAACTCCCGCGCGAGCGCCTCGAGCTCCGGCGTTTTCTCCTCCAGCAAGGGCGGCGGCACGGCCACGCGAACGAACGCCGCGCCCTCCGCGATGGCGAGATGCACCTCGCCCCCCGTCTCGGCCTCACCCGGAACGGTCCCCTCGCCGCTTTGCTGCGCCCCGAGCGAAAGCGCCGCGACGCCGCAGAGCGCCGCCGCCGCGAAGATGCGAAAAGAATTTTCCACGGCCCCCATGGTAGCACGAACCGCACGCCGCCGCGGGGAGCCGCGGGCGAAAGAAAGGCCTCTGGTCGGAAGAGCTACGTCGAGCTGGGTTTCTTGAGAGGCTTCGTGCCGCAGCCGGGTTTGGAAGTCGTGCCGGGTTCGGAAGTCGTGCCGGGTTTGGAAGCCGCGCCGGGTTCGGAAGCCGTGCCGGGTTTGGAAGCCGTGTCGGGTTTGGAAGCCGTGTCGGGTTTGGAAGGACTCACGCCGCAGCCGGGCGGGCACTTCCCCTTCGAGCCGTGTACCTTGCAGGAGGGCGCCGCCGCCGGCTCGGTGACGATGAGCTCCGAGGCGGCAATGAGCCCCGCCCGGACAATGAGGCTCGCGGGCACCACCTCGTACGTGTCCTTTCCAATCTTGAGAGTCCGGCACTTCACTCCCTGCTTGCCGGTTATCTCACAGCAGGCCCCGCAGGTGCTTTTTCCCACGCGCGCCCCCAGCAATTTTTCGATCGGCTTCTCGCCGATCCAGATGCGATTGGACTGGGAAACGTCCTGGGCGAACGCTTCGGGGTCGAGCTTGTCCTTGCCCAGCGAAAGCTTGATTCCCAGCGACGTCAGGGAGCGCGAAAGGGTCTGGAACGCCTTCTGGACCTCCTGCCCGGTCGCCCTGCACCGCTCGCACGTCTCGCCCTTTTCGCCGACAAAGCGCTGCCATCGGACCTGAAGCGTTTGCTGCTTCAGCTGCACGGGGGGACTCGCCGTCTTCGCTCTTTTGCACTGGGCGACGCAGCTTCCGAACGCCGCGATGACCATCAGACCGACAAGATACTTATTCGCCTTCACCATGCTTTCTCTCCTTTCTTTCGCTTCCGGTTTTAAAAACTTGTTTCAAGCTCGCCCACCCCAACATTGTACTTTCTCTATGCATCCCTCGTCAAGCAAAAGCCGGAGGCCCCGACCCCGACACGGGAAAAGAGAATTGGAAAGCAAAGCCTTATGGACCGGCGCATCCTACGCGGTGCGGGAGCGCGCCGCGCGCACGCGCGCGACCTCGAGCTCGATCTCCCGCTCCGCCGCCTCTTTCTTGACGGCCTCAATCCGTGCGATTCGCTCCGCCGCCCGCGCGAGAAGCAGCTCCCGATGCGCCCCGTAATCCTCCTCCGAGAGCTTCTGCATCCGGTAGTCCATCTCCAGCTCCTTCAGGCCCTGAAGCAGGACGTTCTTTTCCCACACGAACTGGTCGTGCCGCATTCGAAGCTCGTCCTCCAGGACACGCTCCTTGTGCAGGAAGGGCTCTATCAGGTAAACGACCGCCACGGCGGTGGTTCCCACGATAACGACGACCATCAGTACGATTGCCATTGGGTTCTCCCTGTGCGCTCAGAAGTCGTATTTCTCCAGTTCCTCTCGAGCGCGCTTCAAGAGTTCCGGGGAGGTGGAAGATGTTTCGACGTCGGCCGGCTCGGTCTCCTCTTCGCGGGAGGCCGTGATGCGGCGCAGCACAATCCAGAGAATCAGGGCACCGAGCAGCATTCCCGCGAAAGGAAGCCCCCAGGCCACGAGGTGAAATCCTCTCGCGGGCGGAACGGCCAGTACGAACCGGCCATGCTCCTTTACGTAGAGCGCGACGACCTCCTCGGGCGTTTTTCCTTCCGAAAGGAGCGCCTCGACGCGGCCGAGCTCCCTGTAGGCGAAGCTGCAGTTGCACTCGCTGAGCACCGAGCGCTCGTCACAGCCGGGACAGAAGCAGATGAGGTCGCTGGCCACCTCTTTCGCCTGCTCACGGTATTGCGTAAAGCCCTCCCGCTTCGCCTCGGGAGGCTCCACGCCCGAATCCTCGCCCTGCGCCCATACGGACGCAAAGCCGAGCACGGCCAAACACAGGGCGAAGGCGGCGACTCCCGCTACGCGCTTCATCAAGAACGCTCCTCCGGAAGCGAAGCGGCGGGCTCGCCCTCGGCCTGCCGGGGCCTGCCCTCGGCCTGCCGGGGCTTGGGAAGAAGACAGAACACGATTCCCAGCACCATGACAGCCACCCCCAGCCACAGCCACGTGACAAGCGGGTTGACGAACACGCGAAACGTAGCATGCTCACCTCCTGCACCCCACGAAACGAGTATCACGTAAAGGTCCTCCACGAGCGTCGAGCGGATGGCCACCTCGGTGGAGGGTTGTTCCCAGTAGGTGTAGAACATGACAGATGGTTTCATGGGCCCGAGCTGTTTTTCGCCGCGGGAGACATCCAGCGTGGCCACCGTCTCGGTCACGTCGGGATTGACTGGTGTCGATTCGATGCCGCGATAGGCAAGCGTGTAGCCGCGAATCTGCATGGCTTCGCCCTCGTAAAGAACCGCCTCCGCCTCCTCTTTGAACGCGTGGGAGCATGTAATAGCCGCGAAGATGGCGACGATGCCCACGTGCACGATATAGCCTCCGTAGCGGCGCCCGTTCTTCCTCAAAAGTCTCCACAGCGCCGCTCCGTGCGACTCGCCCGCCATCTCCCGCCGCGCCCGGGCGCCCCGGTGAAACTCCACCGCAACGGAGAGAAGCGTCAAGGCGCACGACGCCAGGAAAACGTTCGCGTACCACGCCGTAACGCCCCCCAGGCGAAGTCCCACCAGCGTCGCCAGAAAGCCCACGCCGGGAACGGCGAGGGTGCGGCCGAGGTGTCTCCAGGACATCGCCCGCCAGGCGAGCAGCGGACCGACGCCGGTCAGCAGCAGAAGCCCCAGGGCGATCGGCGGGACCACGAAATTGAAAAACGGCGCCCCCACGCTGACCTTCACTCCTTTGACGGCCTCCGTGATAAAGGGCCAGATGGTGCCCACGAGCACGGCGAGCGCAATGGCGAGCAGGAAGACGTTGTTCAAAAGAAAAGAGCTCTCGCGCGAAACCATGGAATCGAGCTTTCCCACGGCGCGCAGCCGCGGTGTCCGGTAGAAGAGCATCCCGAAAGAATAAAGCGTCACCAGCAAAAGAAAACCCACGAAATAGGGGCCGACTGTCGAAAGCGCGAACGAGTGAACGCTCGACAGGATGCCGCTTCGCGTGATGAACGTGCCGTAGAGCGTAAGCAGGAACGCCCCAACGATGAGGCCCATGTTCCAGACGCGGAACATGTCGCGCCGCTCCTGAACCATGATGCTGTGGAGGAAGGCCGTGGACAGGAACCACGGCATGAGGGAGGCGTTCTCCACGGGGTCCCATCCCCAGTAGCCGCCCCAGCCGAGCTCGTGGTAGGCCCAAAGGCCGCCGAGCACGACGCCCACCGAGAGAAACGTCCACGTGACGAGCGTCCAGCGGCGGATGCTGCGGAGCCAGTCGCCGTCCATCTTGCCCGCGATGAGGCTCGCCAGGGCGAAGGCGAACGGAACGGAAAGTCCCACGTAGCCCAGGAACAGGGTGGGCGGATGTACCGCCATCGCGGGGTGCTGGAGCAGGGGGTTGAGGCCCCGGCCGTCTGCGGGGGCGGGATCCAGCCGCTCGAAGGGACTCGCCGCAAAGTTGAGAAGCACCAGAAAAAAGAGCGCGAGCACGAGCAGGATGCCAGTCACGTAGGGCATCAGGACCCGGTTGCGGCGGCGGTTCTGAAGCACCACGAGGGTGCCGCAGATGGAAAGGACGAGAAGCCAGAACAACAGCGAGCCGCTCTGCCCGGCCCAGAAGGAGGCGAACGTGAAGAACATGGGAAGCGAGCGGTTGGAATACTGGGCGACGTAGTCCACGGAGAAGTCGTGCGTCAGGAAGGCGTGCCAGAGGCACAGCGAGGCGAGCACGGTAAGCCACGTCACGACATGGACGGCGTGCTCGCCGCTCCGCACCGCCGCGTGGTGGCGCAGGGCGGCGCCGGAAAACGCCACCGTAACGCCGTAGGCGCAGACGAGGAAAGCCAGAAGGAGAAGGAAAGACCCGAGGGTGGGAATCATATCAACTCGACAAGAAGGCGGGCTGCGTTAACGTCCTTCATCGAACATTCTACGCCAGCGCGCCGCTCGCGTCAAAAGAAGGTCTCTTCCTGCGATAGGGCGGGGGCGACGGACTCCGCCCAAGGGTTTATCCTATTCCGCCGTGCTTTCCCCAGGGGCCACGCCCTTCCTCACCCGCTCCGCTATGCGCTCGACGTGGGACACCGCCTTGCCTCTGACTAAGCCCGCCATCCGGAGAATGGAATCGATTTCCTCGTCCGTGACGCCGGCGGAGCGCGCTGCGCCGATGTGCTCCTCGACGCTCGTCGTGCAGTTCACGGCGAAGGCCGCGGCCAGCGCGACCATCGCTTC
>CP070701.1:226087-239022 GCA_020349885.1 Acidobacteriota bacterium | reverse complement strand
GATCCGGCCGAGGTATACCCGGTTTAAGTGGCCGTGGCTATTGCGCTGTGGTATTTGTTTTAAGGGGTGTTGGATGGGTTGGGTTTTTAGTTGGGGTATGTGGTTTATGCGGTGGAAGAGGCCGTGGCGATAGAGGAGGTGGAAGAGGTTGAAGCGGTGGAGGAAGCAGTGGCGATAGAGGAAGTGGAGGAGGTAGAGGCGGTGGAAGAGGCCGTGGCGATAGAGGAGGTGGAGGAGGTAGAAGCGGTGGAGGAAGTCGGAGCGATAGAGGAGGTGGAAGAAATCGGGACAATTGAGGAGATCGAAGAAATCGAGGCGGTGGAAGGAATCGAGGAAATCGAAGGGATAGAAGAAATTCGGGATATAGAAGAAATCGAGGAAGTGGAGGAAATTGAGGCCGAAGAGGCGGAAGCGCTTCCGGAAGAAGCGGTTGAAGAAGAGTTGGAGGAAGAGGCTCCCGAAGTGCCCGTCGAGGAGGAGGTCAAAGGTGTCACGCTCTGGGGCGGTCGCATTCGCCTACGGGGCGTCGGGATGGCACGTGCGGTCTATACCGGGGAGGCCGGTGCGAATCAATACTCGCCGTTCTTTCGATACCAACCGGAAAACGAGGGCGTGGACGTAGGCACGGGTTCTTGCCCCGGGATTGCCGACAGGAACTGCGAAACCACCTCCGTGGGCGACGTGGCGCATGTGGGGCTTGCGGCGACCATGGACCTTACGGATGACCATCGCATCCACATCCACGTGGGGTACAACCCTAAATTCCCCGACAGCGAGAATTACGCGAAAAAGTCTCGGCTTGAGATAGGATGCGATGAATCTGATTGTAACGACGGGATTGACAACAACGGGGACGGCAGGGTCGACGAGTTTCCAGATAGGGTCATAGAGACGCGTCCGTACGGCGATAACGGCAAGGTGTCTATCTTTGAGGCTTACTACCGCATTCGGGTTCATTCGGACTATTTTAAGCAACCTTTCCATGTCCGAGTCGGCCGCATCGCACCGATGCGCCTTTCCCGCGAGCACACGGGCCCGTTGCGCACGTCACGCCACATGGTTACGCCTTCTCCAATCAGCACGTTCCTGAACAACATCTACGGGATAGGGTTCGATGTGTCGTTCGGCTTCGAGCCGGGGAGGGACCCCCTCGGAGGGTGGGCCGTCGGGATCATCGAAGGAAACTACTTCTACACGCTGGCCCATGACCCCGTGCTTGATCGGCATTACTGGCCCGTCACGGACGTTATGTCGGACCCGGTGCGTTCGGATTCGCAAATCCGCGGCCGCCCCGGCTTCTACGCTTACGCCGAGGTGCGCGACGCTTCCAAGCGTTTTCGCCTTTACACGGCCTATTACTACAACGGGATGAGCGGTGCGGAGTTTCGGGGTTTCGCCCTGCGCGTTGCCACCGGAGCCGTAACCGCTGACTGGAAACGCCTTAAACTCATCGTCCAGGTGCTGAACGCCGACACGTCGTTTCGGGAGGACGTTAGCTTTATAGGTTTAAAGATACCGAGAGGAAGCGTGCCCAAGATTCGATACGACGGTTTCTACGTGCTCATGAGCGCGCCCCTCGGCAAACGTCACAGCGTGTCGATGCGCTACGACGAGTTCACCAATCAGTATAGCCCGGCTGAAATCAGGGATAGGTTTGGACAGATCGTTTCGGTCGAATCCATCCCCATGACCTCCTTCCTATGGGCATTCAACTATACGCTAACGTTCGGGAAACGCCACCGCCTCTCGATCGAGTATCTGGACCTCGATTCGCGGGAATGGAGCGGGACGGTGGACCCGTACACGGGGCAAGAGATCGGCGAGCCCAAGGACAACCAGGCGCTCCTGAACTACACGTTTTGGTTCTGATGTGAAGGCTGTGCCGAGGGAGAGGAACCGCTTGCGATCAGGCGCTTGATGAATGCTTTATGAGGAAATCGCGGAGCGACGGTACCCTAAGGGACGAAGCGAGCGGTCTCAGCCTCTACGTTGCGCACATTGACGATGCCGTCCGCGGCCTTGAAGAGGACGACGCGCTGGGCATTCTGGCCATTCGGCTTTTGGATTCGCTGCGCGTCGAGGCGTCGCTGGGAAGCCGCGCATTTGAGCGCACCCTGCAACGCACCGTTCAGACACTCGATCAGCACCTGGAAACCCTTCTCAGCCCGCCATGGCATCTTGGCGTCAACGGCTATGGCGGCGACCTCCTGGTTGCCTTCTTTACCCAGACCCGCGACGGAAAGGCCGTTTCAGAAGAAAGCCTTTTTCAGGTTAAGGAAGCCATCCAAGCCCTCCAGGCTGACCGCTTTGCGTTCACCGCGGGCTATGCGCTTGTCCGCGCCCGGCCTTCCGTCGACCTGCGCCGCCTGATCTACCAGGGCGTCGAACATGCCATGGTGTCTGCCATTGGCGAGGACATGACCGACCTCGAGCGCCAGGGCCATGTCCTTCGGCGCATTATCTACCAGAGCTACATCCGTACGGTGTTTCAGCCCATTGTGTCGCTCGATGAGGAGGAGATCTTCGGTCACGAGGCTCTGGCGCGCGGACCAGCGGAGACGGAATTCGAGAGCCCCGATTTTCTCTTCGCCCTTTCCCGCCGAAGCGGCCTCCTGCAAGAGCTCGATTTTCTGTGCCGCAACGTCGCCGTGTCGAGCGCGCGCACGCTCGCAGGGCAGGGCAAAATCTTCATCAATACGCTGGCCCACACGCTGGCCCACCGGCGCTTCCTGTCGCCGCAATTCTTTGACCTCCTCGAGCAGACTCATATCGAGCCCGCGCGCATCGTCTTCGAGGTAAGCGAGAAATATCCCATTGCGGATTACTCCGAGTTCCGACACAATGCGGCCGAGCTACACGAGTATGGTTTTTCCCTGGCCGTGGACGACGCCGGCATGGGCTATTCCAATCTGCGAACCCTTTTTGAGCTTGAGCCGGACTATGTCAAGATTGACCACTCCCTCGTGCACGACATTCATCGCGAGCCTGTCCACCAACAGGTCTTCGCCATCCTCGCGGACATCTCGCAGCAACTGGACGCGCGCGTCATCGCCGAGGGCGTGGAGACGAGGGAGGAGCTGGAGAAATTGCGGTCCCTGGGAGTTCCCTACGGCCAGGGATTCTACTTTGCGAGGCCCGCCGCCCTGCACACCGCGCAGGGCTAGCGACGGCCATCGAAAGGGAGTGAAGGCAGGCCATGTACAATCATGCAACGGCGGAAGGCACGCGGCGCTATGCCGAGCGCTTCGGCCATCTCGCCCCGGACCATTTTCGCATGGCGCAGGATTTAACGGTTTCCTCGATCGGCATTGGAACCTACCTGGGCGCCTTCGACGACGCGACCGACGAAGGCTACCGCGGCGCCATCGCGCGTGCCCTCGAGCTCGGCTGCAATTTCATCGACACGGCCGTCAACTACCGCTGCCAGCGGAGCGAGCGTGCCATCGGCGAGGCGCTCAAGAAGGCGTTCACCGAAGGAAGCGTGCGGCGCGACGAGGTTGTGGTTTCTACGAAGGGCGGTTACTTTCCCTACGAGCGTGAGGTGCCGAGCGACGTGTGGGCGTATTTCCACGAGCGTTTCGAGAAACCGGGCATCCTCCACCGGAGCGAGGTCGTCGGAGACATCCACGCCATGACGCCCCGCTACCTCGAGAACCTGCTCGAAACGAGCCTCCGCAACCTGGGCCTAGACTGCATCGATGTCTACTACATTCATAATCCAGAGCATCAGCTTCCGGAGGTCGGCCGAGAGGAGTTCTACAAGCGCCTGCGCGCCGCGTTCGAATTCCTCGAGTCAAAAGTCCGGGAGGGGAAAATCCACGCTTACGGCACGGCCACGTGGAACGGCTACCGCGTTTCTTCGGATTCCCCCGACCACCTCGACCTCGCCCGCGTCGTTCAGTCCGCCGAAGGAGCGGGCGGCAAGGAGCACCATTTCCGGTTCTTAATGTTCCCTCTCAACATGGCGATGCTCGAAGCCGTGGCCTCTCCCACGCAGCATGGGAGCGGGCGGGACGGCCCCGTCCTCCAGGTCGCGGCGGACTTCGGTCTTACGGCGGTCTCGAGCTCCACGATTCTGCAGGGGCGCCTCGCGCACGGCCTTCCCGAATCGGTACAGAAGGCTATTGGGAGCTTAAGCACGGACGCCCAGCGCGCCATCCAGTTCAACCGCTCCCTGCCTGGACTCGCGGCCGCGTTCGTGGGCATGAGCCGCGTCGGGCACGTCGAAGAGAATCTCAAGGTGGCCGAGACACAGCCCCTGAGCGGCGAGCAACTGGTGGGGCTTTTGGGAGGCAGTGCGTAGCCTTTACCCGGGATCGGTTTTCCTGAAATACTCAATCGGGTAAAGCGCCAGCCATCCCCTCGGGATGTCGTATTTTCCCCACACCAAGGGACGCCAGCGAAGGAACGCTGCGCCGTCGCACGTTGCGCGGTAGCGGTTTCCCTCCTTTGCCACAAGACCCATGGCCAGGGCGTCGCCTAGCAGCATTTCTTCATCCTCACCCCCCGCGGGCGGAGGAGCGCCTTGAGATGATGCGAGGAATGTCTCCACCAGAGCACACACGCGGAGAAGGGCACCGCTCGCAATGGGATTCGCTCGGACGATGCGGACCAGGATTGCGACCTGTTCCGGCGAAACCCAGTCCGGTGATTTGGACTTCCGTTGCACCACATAGGTTTTTCCCGCATCGGTGAGTGACCATCGACCGCCGCGACGAGCCACCAAGCGCAGTTCCTCGGCCAGGTAAAGGTAGCTGACGAGCATGCTTTGGGAACGCTTCGTCGAGTGGGCGAGTTCTTCCGTGCTCCTGGGGGCGTTTAGCATGTAGAGGAAGCAATTCAGGAAATGCAGACTCCAAAAGCCGTGGCTCGTGGGCTTTAGCTCGAAGGAAGCCGCGAGGGTTTGAAGTCGCCCAAGAAGAAATTTCGGAGTGTGTTCCGTCGAATCTGCCATGGTTTGCTTTTCCAGCGAGCCTACCATGCCGATTTTCCGTGAATCAAGAGAACGTGCCGTGGCGATTCGACACCTGCACGTGCGGCAAGTAGAATGGTGAGGTGTCGTAGCCATGATTGACCTGTGAGGGGTAAAGTAGAGCTGGAATCTTATCCCCGACTCGCAATGTCGGGGGGTTTGCGCTACCCGGAAAGAAGCAGCCCATGCGATATTCCATCGAAGGTGAACGAGGCGCTACTCTTGTGGTAACGCTCAAGCAGGGGGAGCGCCTTTACGTCGAGCCCGAGATGCTGCTTGAGCGCGGCGAAGACGCCGTGATGCAGCGCCAGATTAAGGGCAAGCTTCTTCGGGGCCTCAAGCGCAAGCTTCTCACCGGCGAAAGCTTTTTCCTCGAGGAATACCGCGCGGTGGCGCCCGAGGCCGTGCTCCGCCTGGGGCGCAGGACGGCGGAGGGAACGATCGTACCCGTTCACCTCAAGGAGCAGGCTATTCTCTGCCGCCGCAACGCGTTCTTGGGCTTTCACGGAGAGATGGACCTCGACGTCGTGTTCGCGGCGACGCGCATCGCAGCCGGGCAAGCGAGCAAGCTGTTTTCGGCGAAAACGTTTGTGCTACAGAAAATTTCCGGCTCCGGCATCGCCTTCCTCTACGCGGACGCCTACCTTGTCGAAACGCCTGGCCGGATGAAAGAGCTCTTGCGGCGCGGACTGTCGCGGCTTCCCCTGTTCGGGGTTCCCGCGAACGGCGCCACGCGCAGTATGCTGGCCAGTAGGCTGGGGCCGGCGGGAGGAAAAACTGTTCCTGGCCACTGGAAACCGGCCACCGTCCGCTGAACATGAGTGGGCTTGATTTCATTCTGCTCGCGGTGATTGCGCTGGCCGTGCTCCTGGGAGTCATCGAGGGGCTGGTGCGGATGGTGCTCTCGTGGGTGTTCTTTTTCGGCGCCTTTATTGCGGCCTCCCTCCTTTACGCCTATCCTGCCGCGTGGCTTTCCTCGTGGGTCGAGTTTCGCGCCGTGCGCAACGCCCTTGGATTTGCGACGGTGTTTTTTGCGGTGTTCCTGGCCGGAAACGTCGTCGTGTGGCTTCTTACGAAATGGCTCGAGATGGCCAAGCTCCGGGGGATGGACCGTGCGATGGGCGGGCTATTCGGCTTCGTGCTCGGCCTCACGCTCTCGACGCTCATCGTGTTTTTCGTCGTCTCGGCGCTTCCGCAGGGAAGCGCCTACGTCGACCGCTCCCTTCTTGCGCCGGCGCTCACGAAACTCTCCGATTTTACCGTCCACACGATGCCCGGGGAGTTGCGCTCCGCATACAGGCGCGGCCGCGCGTGGCTCGACGCGTGGGAAGAATCGCTGCGAAAAAAGTATGCGGAAGAGAAGGAGCGCGAGGCGGAGGAAAAGGACAAAACGGATTAATAATGGGGTCGGCGCTGACGTGTCCCTCCAGCTTTATTTTAGGGAGTGGGTAGCAGCCGGGGTTGTGAAAAAAAGGGGGGAGAAGCGGGAAAGAGAAAGAGGAGAATAACCCTAACTCTTTGAAAACAGTATGTTTTTTTGAAATGAGCTCGCCCCGTGGAGCATGAATTTTGGACTCGTTATAGTCAATTTAGACTTGACTTTTCGACAATTACCTCATACACTGGTTTAGGTGTTTTGGGCTATGGTGGTGAAAGAGCTACATTCTTTGTGAAGAGAGGATTGTTGTACAGTGGCCACTACAAAAATTGAGCTTGCAAAGGCGATCTACGAAAAGCACGGCGGCATATCTTTCCGGGAAGCCAAACGCATTGTGGATTTCATTCTTGACACGCTTCGGACGCGCCTGGAAGAGGGGGACAAGGTGCTTCTTTCGGGCTTTGGCACGTTCGAGGTCGTCGAGCGCAAGGCGCGCAAAGGGCGCAATCCCCGCACCGGCTCCACGCTGATCATCCCGGCGCGAAAATCGCTCACGTTCCAGCCCTCCAAGCTTCTCACGAACGCCGTAAACGGGAAGGATGAATAGGGTTTTCTATCATGGCTGAAGCGGCAGACCAGAAGCTCTTTTACAAGATTGGCGAGCTCTGCACCATGCTCGGCCTCGAACCCCACACGCTGCGGTACTGGGAAAAAGAGTTTCCTTTTCTGTCGCCGCAGAAAAACAGCGCCGGCCAGCGCATCTACTCGAGCGAGGACGTCCGACTCATTCGCCGCATCATGACGCTGCTCTACCAACAGGCCTATACCATCGAGGGGGCGCGTCGCCAGCTTACCACGGAGCGCGAGGGGCATCCCGCCCACCGGGAGGAGGGCGGCGGGAGGGCGGACAGCGTCGCGGAGGAAAACCGCCGCCTTCGGGAAGCCCTGCACCTCGTCAAGGAGGAGCTGAAAACACTCGCCGCCATGCTGCGGGACGGACGCCCCCCCGGAGAGGCGGCCTCCTAGCGGACGCGGCGCACGCCCTCCGAAAAACCCCTTTCTGCGCATGTCCCCCCTTCGCCCGTCGCCGGACGCTCGGCCGCTGGATGTCTCCCGAGTGCGAGCCAACCTAAAGCGCCTGGAGAATCTTCCGATTCTGGTCGTGGGTGACCTCCTCTGCGACCGCTACATTTACGGCGATACGTCGCGCATCTCGCGCGAGGCGCCCGTGCCCGTCGTGCACACGAAGCGGGAGGAAATCCGCCCGGGCGGGGCGGCGAACGTGGCGATGAATCTGCGCCCTTTCGGCGTGAAGGTGCACCTTATGGGGGCCGTGGGAAGGGACGGCTACGGCACGCGCCTGCTTTCTCGCCTGCGTCAGAGCGGCGTTTCGGTCGCGGCCGTGCGCGCCTCCGCGCGCCCGACCTCGGTCAAGGCGCGGATCATCGCCGAGCAGCACCAGCAGGTGCTTCGCCTCGACACCGAAACGGAAGCGCCGCTCGGGCCGCCCGAAGAGACGCGGCTTTGGCGCAAGATCCAGCGGGCGCTTCCGCGCGTCCGCGGCGTCATCCTGTCCGACTACGGCAAGGGCATTTTGACGGGGCCCCTTCTTAGGCGGGTTTTCAGCGCGGCCGGGAGAGGCGGGCTGCCGGTGGTGGTGGACCCGCGCGGGCGGAGCTTTAGAAAATACCGCGGCGCTGCGGCGCTCCTGCCGAACGCCGCGGAGGCCGAGCAGGCGACCGGCTTCGCGTGCGAGACGCGCGGGGACGCCCTCCGGGCGGCGCGCCGCGTCATGCTCGACACCGGCGCGCGGAGCATTCTCGTGACTCTCGGCCCGCGGGGCATGCTCCTGTGCGAGAAGGGGCGCCGCGGGGCGCGGCACATCCCCGCGCGCGCCAAGGAGGTCTACGACGTCACGGGTGCGGGCGACACCGTGAGTGCGCTCTTCGGCGCGCTCATTGCGTCGGGGGCCCCAGCCTTCGACGCCGCGTGGACGGCCAACGTGGCGGCCGGCGTCGTGGTCGAGAAGTTCGGCACCGCGACGACGTCGCCCGAGGAGATTCTGAAAACGCTTGCGGGGGCGCCCGTGGACGCCGCGGACAAAGCGGTTCTCCTCAGAAGCGCGGCGCGCCTGGGGAAGACGCTCCGCGCGCAGGGGCGGCGCGTCGTGTTCACGAACGGCTGCTTCGACCTGCTTCACCCGGGCCACGTCCAGGTTCTCTCGGAGGCGCGCGCGCACGGCGACGTCCTCGTCGTCGGCCTCAACAGCGACGCCTCCGTTCGCCGCCTCAAGGGGCCGAAGCGGCCCCTCGTGCCGCAGGGCGAGCGGCTGCGGATGCTCGCGGCGCTCGCGTGCGTGGACTACGTCATCGTGTTCCCGGAGTCGACGCCGCGCCGCCTGATCCGGGCGCTTCGCCCCGACGTTCTCGTCAAGGGCGGCGATTACCGCGGCCGGAGGGACGCCATCGCGGGGAGTCGCGATGTCGCCTCGTGGGGTGGAAAGACCGTCGTGGCCGGCTACAAGAAGGGCTGCTCGTCGTCGGCCCTCATGAAAAAGATTGCCGGGATCTACCGCGCATGAACCTTAAAGGCGTGGTGCTCGCCGGGGGCCTTGGGACGCGTCTCCACCCGCTCACCCTGGTGACGAACAAGCACCTTCTTCCCGTCTACGCGAAGCCCATGATTTACTACCCCATCGAGATGCTCGTCCGGGCGGGCGTCAAGGACATCATGGTGGTGACGGGGGGGGAGAACGCGGGCGATTTTCTGCGGCTTCTGGGAAACGGAGAAGCTTTCGGCCTCAAGGCGCTCCACTACACGTACCAGCGCGGCGAGGGCGGCATCGCCGCCGCGCTTCGCCTGGCCGAGCACTTCGCGGCGGGCGACCGCATCGTGGTCGCACTCGGCGACAACATCATCGAGCGGAACATCCGGAGCGCCGTCGCGGCCTTCCGCAGGCAGAAGTGCGGCGCCCGGATTCTTCTCAAGAAGGTGCCCGACCCGCAGCGCTTCGGCGTGCCGGTGTTCAACGCCAGGCGCAAGATCGTCCGCATCGAGGAAAAGCCCAGAAAGCCCAAATCCTCCTACGCCGTGACCGGCATCTACATGTACGACGCCCGGGTGTTCAGCATCATCCGCACGCTCAAGCCGTCGCGCCGGGGCGAGCTCGAGATTACCGACGTGAACAACGCCTACCTCGAGCGCGGCGAGCTCGCGCACAGCGTCCTTCAGGGCTGGTGGACGGACGCGGGAACTTTCGACTCCCTCCTCCGGGCGAACCGGCTCACGGCGAAGACCGGCGCGAACCGCTAATCCCTGGCCGCTGTTTTTTACGGATGCGGGCCGCAGGTGTTCAGAAGCGGGTTGCGCTCGACGGCGTCGCTGTCGTAGCCCGAGGTTCCCTCTGTCGCCATGTCGCATTCGGTGACGAGATAGTAGGCGTTCGCAAAGCCCGGCGTAATTATCCCGCTCAGATAGCCGCCTCCTTCGTCCGTCCCCGCCGTCCAGCACACGAGAGATGAGTGGTTGTACGGCGGAAGCGAGTCCAAGTCGCCTTCGTAGATGTTGTATTGGATAACACCGGCACAATCGGAGGGAAGCCCCGCCCAAAAGAGTTTTACTTGGCCGGAGGCCCGCTCCACGGTCAAGGGCCTGCCGGAACCCGGTGCGGATACCTCTCCGGCGGAGGGAATGTCATCCTCAACGGTACGCGCCATGATCGTATAGGATACATAACTGGGATCTTCATAAAAACGTCGATAAGCAATCAGGTATTTTCCACAGGCCGAATAGGCTACAGCGTGATCAGAATCGTCATAGAGACTTTGCTGGATGAGGATGCCCGCTGCATCGAGCACCGTCCCATCCGAGGCCACGCGCGCTCCGTAGATGTCGTCGTCCCCGCCGCTTTGGTAGTCCTCCCACACTATGAAATAGTCCGTCCCGTTTGAAGCTACGGAGGGAGATCTCTGGTTGCCAGCCGCCGTGGACACGGCAATACCCGAAATATCAAGCACCGTCCCATCCGAGGCCACGCGCGTTCCGTAGATGTCGTCGTTCGCGGCGCCGTTTCGTTCATCATGCCACGCGACGAAATAATCCGTTCCGTTCGAGGCAACCGATGGGGCACTTTCATCGATTCCGAAGACTGCCGCAACAGCTATATCGGATGGATCAAGATCCGTGCCGTCCGCTTTTACGCGTGAGGCGTAAACGTCATCATCGGAAAAGCTGAAAAAACTCTCCCACACTATTAAGTAATCTGTCCCGTTCGACGCAACCTCAGGATAATCTGCGTAGGGGTCAGTCGTCACTTGAACTGGGGGATTGTCCAACACAACTCCGCCCGATGTGACGCGAGTTCCATAAATTTCCCAGTCTCGCCACACGACCAGGTAACCCGTTCCATTCGAAGCCACGGAAGGCTGATCGTCGTAATCTCCCAAGGCGCCAATTAGTATTCCCCCGCTGTCCGGGGGGCCGTCGAGTAAGGCACCGTCCGATGCTTGAACGCGTGCACCGTAGATATCATCGTACGTCGTGGCCGAATTGCGGTCGTCTTTCCAAACTGCGAGATAGTCGGTCCCATTCGACGCCACAGACGGCGTATCTTGGTAGTTCGTGTTGGTACAGATCGCAATTCCAGAAGGATCCAGCACCGTCCCAGAAGATGAGACGCGGGATCCGTAAATGTTGTAATCGTTTATAACAGGATCGCCAACCCACACCACAAAATAATCCGTTCCGTTCGAGGCAACAGCGGGATTGCCCTGGACGCTTGTCTCTTTTGATATAAGGATCCCTTCTGCATCTAGTACGGCCCCAGCGGAGGTGACCCGCCCGCCATAGATATCCGAATCCACGCCGCTTCGGTAGTCCGCCCACGCGACGAAATAGCCCGTCCCGTTCGAGGCTGCTGAGGGGTTGTACTGGTCGAATGCCGCCGTGGAGACGGCTATGCCCGTGGAGTCGAGTACCGTCCCTGCCGAGGTGACGCGCGCCCCGTAGACATCGTACTCCGTGCCGCTTCGGTAGTCCGTCCACGCGATGAAATAGTCCGTTCCGTTCGAGGCTACGGAGGGATACCTCTGGTTGTCCGCCGCCGTGGAGACGGCGATGTCCGTCGGCGTGGGGTCGAGCACCGTCCCCGTCGAAGTGACGCGCGTTCCGTAGATATCGTAGTCCGCACCGCTTCGGTAATCCTGCCACGCGACGAAATAGTCCGTCCCGTTTGAAGCTGCCGAGGGGTAGTATTGATCGTCTGCTGCCGTGGAGACGGCGATGCCTCCCGTGTCAGGCGGGCCGTCAAGGAGCAAGCCATCGGACGCCCGCACCCGTGCCCCGTAGATGTCGTAGCCCGTGATAGCAGAATTCCGCCAGTCATGCCACGCGACGAAATAGTCCGTCCCGTTTGAAGTTGCCGAGGGACGCTCTTGGTTATCCCCCGCTGTAGAGACGGCGATGCCCGCAGGATCGAGAACGCTTCCCCCCGATGTCATCCGCGCCCCGTAGATGTCGGAGAGCCCGTTTCGGTAATCTTGCCATGCAACGAAGTAGTCCGTTCCGTCCGAGGCAATTGAAGGATACAACTGGTTGCCGGTCGCACTTGAAATTGTAATTTGTGAGGTACAGCATGGCACGACTCGCTTTCCATAGATGTCCTGCGTAAAATCGCCACCGGGTTCATGCCATACTACAAAGTAGTCGATCCCATTGGAAGCAACGGAAGGCGCCTCGGATAAACAAGAAGATGCAATTGCAATTCCGGATGGATTGAGAACGATCCCATCTGCACTTACGCGGGCGCCATAAATCTGATAACAGCTAAGGCTAACTTTCGATACCCATGCCACAAAATAATCCGTTCCGTTCGAAGCCACGGAGGGATGAGTTTGGTTTAATGCTGCCGGCTCAATCACCGGACTCGGCCCCACGGGAAACTCCGGCCCCACCGTCGGGTCGATCAGGACGGGATATTGGGCGTTTTCAAGAAATTCGTGCTGCACCTCGAACAGGACTTCGCTGCCGGTTGCAAGCGAAGGCCGAACCCGCTCCCGCCGTCCCGCTGCGTCAACCACGGTTACGTTGGATAAAGTAATTTGGCCTTCCTCTTGCCGGGCTGGAAACACCAGCCCCTCCGGATGCTCCCGCGGCTCACCCGCGGCCCGAATCGCAAGACGCACGCTCAACGCCGAAGCTTCGGGGCCGATCGGCTCGTCGATCGTCCAGTAGATTTCTATCCCTCCCTCGCCGCGGTTTCTCGCATAAGACGTAACGCCGTCGCGCGTTTCTCCCTGAAGCAGGCCGGGCGCGTGCTCCTCCAGGCGGCCTTTTCCAAACACCGTTTGCGAAACACCTCCTTGCTCGAACTGGACGGAAAGAATCTCGAAATCGGGTTTTTCCTTATTTCCTTGCGCGAAATATCTTAACCCGTTTACATCAATCTCCGATTGGAATCGAGGCGTCTCATGAAGGAAAGCATTCCCTTTGGAAACAAAAGGACGCTCGCCCCTCGTTTCGGCGCGGAATCCTTGCTTGGGGGGTTCTTCGGGAAGGCCGCGGTTTTTCCTTACCGTGCGGATGACT
>CP070701.1:196044-225987 GCA_020349885.1 Acidobacteriota bacterium | reverse complement strand
CGTTGAAGTCCCGCCTCTCGAAGAGCGGGTCCACAACGGGCTGACGGATGGTCCACCCCCAGTCGTCCTCACCCTGTGGGTGGGAGAACGTCGAGGGGAAGCTTACCGCCGGTGTGTGACGCTCGAGGTAGCAGGCATCCGGCAACACGATGTCGGCCACCGCCTCCTCGAACTCCGTGACGTAGAGCTGGAAGGAGAAGACAAACTCGAACTTCTTGAGGAAGTTCTCGGTCACAATCTCGGCGTTCCCCATCGTCATTACCGAGTTCGACCCGAAGTTGATCATGAGCTTCGGGCGGTAGGGGACCTTGAATTGCTCCAGGAGATCAAACCACTTCGGGCTCATGATGGTGATGGCATTGTAAATCGACGTCGGGTACATGTCGTGCAGGTCCAAGCGCTGGGGCGGCTTGGGCTCGTGCAGAGGATAGGGCAGGTGGTCGTACACCCAGGCCCCACAGATCATCATGCCGTCGTCACACGGGTACGGAATCTGCTTCGGCTTGCCGGTTGGGTCGTAGCCGCTGCAGACGGCGGCCCCCAGGCCCATGGCCGAGCCGTACGTGTCCGCCGCACCGACGATATGGTTGACCATGTCGATGGACAGACAGGTCCAGCCCGAGTTGACGTGTCCCTGCGAGCCCCGGAAGAAGTGCGTGGCCGCCGGCCGCTTCGGGATCCTCTTCGGTCCCTCGGCCGTCTCGATCGTGACGCTCGAGCCGATCTCCGCCGCCTCGCCGAACTCCCTGGCGATGCGGCTGACGGTGGCCGCCGGCACCCAGGTTATCTTCTCGACGTACTCCGGCGTGTATTTCCGGACGTGCTCCTTCAACAGGTCGAACGCGGGGCGGCAGTCCGCGCCGTCGACCCGGAAAGTGCCGGTGAGCGCCACCTCGAGGGCCTCGTCCTCGTACTCGACCCGGGTCACGCACTCGTCGTCGTGGACCTTGGGGCGGTCGTCGACCCGGTCCCAGACCAGGGGCTTGTCGGTCTCCCGGTCGCGCATGTAGCGCCCGTCCGAGGGCCGTATCAGGTAGGGTGCGTTCGTCTTGTACATCAGGTACTCGGCGTCGTAGATGCCGTGTTCGTTGAGAAGGGAGTTGATCAGGCCAAGGGCCAGCGCGCCGTCCGTGCCGGCGCGGATGGGCACCCACTCGTGTGCCTTGGAGGCTTGGGCGCTCTGGAACGGATCGAAGACGACGGTTTTGCATCCGCGGAAGCGGGCGTCGGCGGCCTGCGTCGCGTTCTGCACGGCAGTGTGCCCGGCTCCGTGTCCCTTGGAGCATCCGAAGTTCAACGCGTAGTTGCAGTGGGCGAAGTCGGGGATGATCGACCACGCCGCGTGCATGATGCCGTTCATGAAGTGGGCGCCGTTGCCGCAGTGCAGCCCGCCGCCGGAAACCCAGTAGTTGGGCGTCCCGAACGCCTTCATGAAGCCGATGACACCGAAACGTATCTCCGAGGCCTGGGTGGTGGTGGCCTGGAAGAAGGCCCCGCGCGGGTCCCGCTCCCGGCACTCCCGAAGTTTTTTCACGATGGTGTCGAGCGCCTCCTCCCAGGAGATCCGCTCCCACTTCGGATCGACCCCGAGCCCCTTTTCCGGATTGGTGCGCTTGAGGGGGTAGTTCACCCGGTACGGGTCGTAGAGCAGGTGCGGCGAGGCGAGTCCCTTGACGCAGATATGGCCCCGGCCGCTCGGGGCATCGGGGTTCCCGGCGATCTCCGTCACCACGCCGTTCTGGCGGCGGACCTTGACCCCGCACATGCAGTAGCACTGCCCGCAACAGGTCGGAATCCAGACATCCTCCTCGATACGGCTCCGGGGTGTTTGGGCCATGGGTCTACTCACGCCTCAAGCAGGCTTCCGGTGGTTGGCTTCCGTCATCCCTTGCAAATCTTTCTAAATTATACTATTAGGCCATTCCGGGAATCAAGAAGCTTTTCAGGGACAAAGGAGAGCGTGATTTCCCTCCGAAAGGACGGACAAACTAAACTCATCGCCCCCACCTTATATCCTCCCCCCCCTCAAGGGGGAGGAGCTTTTTTTCATGCTAGTGCAAGCGAGTGGAAACGCGGAAAACCGGGGACGATTCAGAGGCGACGTTCCTTGACAGCGATTCCGTGCGGGGAGTATTCTCTATCTGTCGGGAGGAGGAAAACGGCCTATGGGAATCGGAACCCCCTTTCACTCTCGAACATCGGCGCTCTGCAAAAGCCTGAACTGGCGTGAGTGGGCCGGCTGTTTCACCGCGTGCTCTTATGAAGTTCTGCATGAGCCGGAGTATTTCGCCATCCGCCACTCGGCGGCCCTTATCGACGTCTCGCCGCTTTTCAAATACAAGGTTCGGGGCCGCGACGCCGCGCGGTTCGTCGACCGCGTCGCCACGAGGGATTTTACGAAGTGCGCCGTCGGGCAGGTGTTTTACACCCCCTGGTGCGACGACGAGGGGAAGACGGTGGACGACGGAACCGTGCAGCGCCTCGACGAGAACGTCTTTCGCATCGCGGCGGCGGAGCCCAACCTGCGGTGGTTCCACATGAACGCCGCCGGCCTGGACGTCGAGCTGGAGGACGAAAGCCGCGACGTGGCCGCCGCCGCGCTTCAGGGGCCCACGTCGCGCGACATCCTGAAGAGAGTCTCCGACGCCGACCTGGACTCCTTGAAATTTTTCCGCGTCACCCGCGCCGCGATGGACGGCATCCCCGTCGAAATCTCGCGCACGGGTTACACGGGCGACCTCGGCTACGAAATCTGGGTGCCGGCGAAAGACGCCGAGCGGGTGTGGGACGTCCTGATGGACGCGGGAGAGGCGTACGGCATCCGGCCCGCCGGCATACTGGCGCTCGACGTGGCCCGCATCGAAGCGGGCCTCATCCAGATCGACGTGGATTACACGAGCTCCCTGCGGGCGCTGATTCCCTCGCAGAAATATTCTCCGTTCGAGCTCGGCCTCGATTGGACGGTCAAGCTCGACAAGGGGGCCGACTTCGTCGGCCGCCGGGCGCTCCTCGAAGAAAAGCGCAAGGGGCCGCCGCGGCGGCTTGTCGGCCTCGCGGTCGACTGGGACGAATTCGAGAGCCTTCACGAGGCCATGGGGCTTCCGCCGCAGGTGCCGAGCGCGGCCTGGAGGGTAAGCAAGCCGCTTTACGCGGGCGGGCGGCAGGTCGGCAGGGCGACGAGTGGAACGTGGTCGCCGATGCTTAAGAAATACATCGCCTTCGGCATCGTGGAATCCCGCTGCGCCCCGCTCGGCGGCAGGCTCAAGATGGACATCAGCGTGGAGCACCAGACCCGGCAGGTGACGGTGACGGTGGTCAGGACGCTGTTCTTCGACCCTCCCCGCAAGCGCGCGTAGTCTCCGGCGAGAAAGCCCCGTCCGCGCCGACCGAAGGTTCGCGGCGCTTTGCCGAAACCCCGAGCGCGATGAGGGGGCTTGATTCTTACGGCGCATACCTTTATCATCAGGCGAAACCAATTTTAAGAACCGACGAAGTTTTTAACCCATGGAAACGCACCACTACAAAGAAATGAGGACAGGATAGACATGAGCGAACAAAAAATTCCCGAAATAACCTACGCCACGGTCGGCCTGGCCGACGAGGCGTTTCACAGCCAATTCGAGCAAGCCGCCGAGGACGTTCTGAAAACGTTCGGCAAGCACCACCCGCACTACATCCGGGGCAAGGAGATAAAAAGCGAGGAGGAGTTTGCGAGCACCTCGCCCTGCGACACCAGCTTGGTGCTGGGCTATTTTCAAAAGGGCGGAGCCAAGGAGGCGCGCCGCGCGCTGAACGCGGCGAGAGCGGCCTTTCCCAAGTGGCGCGCGACGCCCTACCGGAAGCGAGCCGACATCATGCGCCGGGCGGCGGACATAGTCACGCAGCGCGCCCACGAGATCGCGGCCGTGTTGTCGTACGAGACGGGGAAAAACCGCCTGGAGGCGTTCGGCGAGGTGGGCGAGACGACCGCGCTGATGCGCTATTACGCCAAGCAGGTCGAGGATGCCCAGGGATTCGTTCACAGGATGGGAAGCGATACCGAGGACGTCGTAAGCGTCCTCCGGCCCTACGGCGTGTGGGCCGTCATCTCCCCGTTCAACTTTCCGATCGCCCTCGCCGCGGGGATGAGCACGGGCGTCCTCGTGACCGGAAACACTGCCGTCTTCAAACCTTCCTCCGACGTGCCGCTGAGCGGGCTTTACCTCTACCAGGCGTTCCGCGAAGCGGGAGTGCCGCCCGCGGCCTTCAATTTCCTCACCGGCCCCGGCAAGGACGTGGAAAGGGTGATCTTGAAAAACGTGGACGGCATCGCCTTCACCGGCTCGCTGGAGGCCGGGTTGAGGCTTTACAACAAGTTCAGCAAGGATTATCCGCGCCCCTGCGTCACCGAGATGGGGGGTAAGAACCCCGCCATCGTCATGGAGTCGGCCGACCTGGAAGCGGCCGCCGAAGGCGCGATGCGCTCGGCGTTCGGCCTCACGAACCAAAAGTGCAGCGCCTGCTCGCGCGTATACGTGCACCGGAGCGTCGAGAAGGAGTTTTTGGAGAAACTTCTGGAAAAAACGCGCAACGTAAAAGTCGGCGACACTATCAAGCGCGAAACGTTCATGGGCCCGGTCATCAACGCCAAGGCCCGCGACAATTTCGCCGGCTACGTCGAGACGCTCAAGCGCGACGGGAAAATCGTCCACGGGGGCGGGCTGCTGAAGGATCCGCCCTACGACAAGGGCTACTTCGTCCAGCCGACCGTCGTCACGGACGTGCCGCTCGACCACGAGCTCTTTTTCCACGAGATGTTCGTGCCCATCGTCATGGTGGGCGTCGTGGACTCCCTCAAGCAGGCCGTCAAGCTCTCGAACGAGGCGAAGTACGGCCTTACGGCCGGCCTCTTCACCCGGGACGAAAAAGACATCGAATACTTCTTCGACAACATCCAGACGGGCACCGTTTACGTCAACCGCCGCGCGGGCGCGACGACGGGCGCCTGGCCGGGCGTGCAGTCTTTCGTCGGCTGGAAGGGAAGCGGCTCCACCGGAAAGGGAGGCTGCGGCCCTTATTACGTCCAGCAGTTCCTGAGAGAGCATAGCCGGACCATCGCGAAGGGCTAGATAAGGGGGCCTTTTAACGGGCATTCTCCGCGTCAACCGGCGCCGGGGCGCGGGTGCGGGTGGCCTTTTTTAGAAAAAATTCTGAAAAAAAACCGCTCATGCCGCCCTGTTGAAATCTCCGAAGCGTCCGCCCTCCCGTTCCCCAGGTTTCCGTCGAGGGAAACACCTGATTTTTTCGTCAGGTTTCACATTGTAACTTCTTGAAGATAAAGGATATTTTAAGGATGTTTGGCGAGTGCTCCCAAGGTGCCCGGAGCCGCTTTCCGGGCTTTTTTTGAAGGGGGATTTTTTGAAGAAATTCCCGGAACAATTACGGCCGCCGTCCGGTTAATTGCTGTAATTGCTTAAATCAGGGCTTGACAAGTATTTGGGCGTTGGTATATAATACGCCTGCCCTCCTTGGTCCCTCCTTCGGAGTCCCCCGGCGCTTGCGCCGGGGGGCTCTGTTTAACCCCGAGTTTTTGCTAAGCTCCGAACGCCGCGACGCGACGGCTTCGCGCAAGCTGCGCACTCGCCGAGGCGACCTCGCTCCGCCGAAGCGGCTTCGCGAAGGCGAGAGAACCCGGGCACGAAGAGGATTCGTGAAGCTGTTTTCACGGGAAGTGGTATAATGCCGCGTATGCCGGAAAAATTTGAGAGCCCTGCGGCGCGCGCGAGGGCGAGGGGGTGACGCGGTGCCGATAGAGTGGTGGGTCTGGCCCACGCTGGGCGCGACCGTTTTCTACGGGATAGGGGACGGACTGTACAAGCAGTACATCGAGCAAATCCACCCCCATCGCCTGTGCCTGTATTCCGTGCCGGTCTCCGCCGTGGTCTACCTGTGCTTCATCTACTTTTTCGGACTCTACCATCCTCCCCCGTTCGCCCCCGAGGGACGCGCGTTCCTATTCTGGTCGTTGCTGACCGGCCTGTTCTACGGCGTGGGCAACGTCGTTTCCTACGAGGGCATCCTGAGAGGCCCCATCAGCCTCCTCAGCCCGGTCTACGCGGCCTACCCCATCGTGACCGCCGTGCTAGCCCCCATTTTTCTGGACGAGGTCCTCCTTCCCAGGCAGTACGCGGGCGTCGGGCTCGTCCTCGTCGGCTGCCTGTTACTTGCGTACGACCCCTCCCAGGAGAGCCGGGAGTATAGGACCGGGGCCGCCGAGGAGAGGACCGAGCCGGGCGAGAAGGCCCCCTCGAAATATACCTGGCTCATACTGGCCGCGGTGACCGCGATCCTGTGGGGAGTAGGGGCGGTGCTGAACAGCTACGCCTACGAGATGCCCCAAGCGAACTATGCCAATTTTATGTTGTTCATGCTGATAACCAGCGTGCCCACGCTGGCGCTGTGGGGCCTCGTGCGGGAGCGCACGCTGCCGGAAAACCAGAGGTGGAAGTATCCCGCCGTGGACTTTCCGCCCGCCATACTGGCGCTCGGCACATACGCCCTCGGCGACGTGGCGGTCTACCTCGCTTACGAAGAGGGCCCGGCCACGGTCGTGACGGCGCTGTCGGGCGCCTATCCCGCCGTCACGCTGCCGTACGCCTTCTTCGTCCTCGGGGAGCGGCCGACGCGCCTCCAGTGGAGCTGCATCGCGCTGATCCTGCTCGGCACGGCTTTAGCCGCCGGCGAGGTGTAGCAGGCGGAGCCTTCGTTCCTACTTTTTCAGGACGTCCCGCACCGCCTCGATGTGCTCAGGCCCGGTCGCGCAGCACCCGCCGATTATCTGGGCGCCCATTTTCTTCCACTCGAGGGCGTACTCGCCGTACCGCTTGGGAGGGTAGCTGTCCGTGTCGATCAGGAAAAACGGCTCGTCCGGCGAGGTGCCGTACTTGGGGTTTTCCTTGTAGCCGGCCTGCGCGTAGGCCCCGATGGGTCCGTCGAAGGCATTGCGGAGGTTGGGCAGGCACGCCGAAATGGCGGGGGGCGAGCTGCACATGAGAAACACGCCGTCCAGCTTCTGCCCCTTGAGCGCCTTGACGAGGTCGGAGAAACTCTGGCCCCGGTGCAGCCTGCCGTTTTTCTGGACCCAGCATACGCCGAGGAACACCGGCAGATTCACCCCTGCGCAGGCGTCGAGCGCGACCTGGCAGTCCTCTATCGGATCGCGCATCGTGTCTCCGCCGAAGTATTCGAGAATCAGGAAGTCCACGCCGGTGCCGCTCAGGACACGCGCCATGTCCTTGAGCTCGCTGCCGAGCTCGGCCGCCGTATTGACCTGGTGGGAGGCGGCAAAACCCCCGGCCACGTACGCCTCGGGCTTTACCGCGTTGCGAACCTCGACGGCCAGCTCCCCGCCCCGCCGGGTGCACTCCTCCCAGCGGTCTTCCTCGCCCGCCATGGCCATCATCGAGCGGCTCGAGTAGAAGTTGTTGCTGATGATGATGTCGGCTCCGATCTTGAGGTAGTCCTCGTGGACTTTCCGGACGATGTCCGGGGCGTCCAGGTTGGCCGGGGCTCCCCAGGGCCCGATGGTTGCCGCCCAATCGTCGAGGGGGTCGGTAATCCCCTCCGCGTCGCCGTTCCATCCCTTCCCGAACGTCTCCTGCCATTCCGTGTCGGGCTCTTTGGTCGCGCCCCGGGCCACGTCGAAGCCTCGCCGTTGAATCTCGGAGCCCGTGGCTCCGTCCAGAAGCAGGATTTCTCCCGCCTTGAGTCGATCCATGATTTTTCGTGACGGCATCGTTTGTTTCTCCTTTCTCGTCAGCCCTTTACGACGGGCGCGATGGCCTTGATGTGCTCGGGCGTGGTCGCGCAGCACCCGCCGATTATCTGCGCGCCCATCTTCTTCCACTCGCGGGCGTACTCGGCGTACTTATCCGGGGTGACTCCGTACGTTCCTATGTCGAAAAACTGCTCGCCCTGCGAGCCGCTGAACTTGAGATTCTCGGTGTATCCTACCTCCGCGTAGGCGCCTATGGGCAGGTCGAAAGCCTTGCGGAGGTTGGGCAGGCATGCCGAAATGGCCTGGGGTGAGGTGCACATGAGAAGAATGCCGTCCACCTTGTGTCCCTTGAGCTCTTTTGCAAAATCGTCAAAGGACTGGCCGTAGTGCATTTTCCCGTTTTCCCGCGCATAGCATATCCCGAGGAACACCGGCAGGTTCGTCTTGGCGCAGGCATCCACCGCTACCCTGCAGTCCTCCATCGCGTCGCGCTCCGTGTCCCCGCCGAAGTACTCGGGAAGCAGGAAGTCCACGCCGGCTCCCGCGAGAACGCGCGCCATGCCCTCGATCTCCTTGCGAAGCTCGTTGCCCGTTTCGGCCATGAAGGACGGGGCGAATCCCCCGGCCACGTACGCCTCGGGGTTGACCGCGTTGCGGGCCTCGACTGCTATCTCCCCGCCCCGCCGGGTGCACTCCTCCCACTGGTCTTCCCTTCCGATGATCCCCATCATGGAGCGGCCCGTCCAGAAGTTGTTGCTGATGATGATGTCGGCTCCGAGATTGAGGTAGTCCTCGTGGATTTTCCGGACGAGGTCCGGGGCGTCCAGGTTGGCCGGGGCCGACCACACCCCGATGCTTCCCGACCAGCCGGTCTCGGGGTCCACGCCCTTGCCCTGGACCGCGCCCTGGCTCACGTCGAAGCCGCGCCGTTGAAGCTCGCTTCCCGTGGCCCCGTCCATAAGCAGACTCTCTCCCGCCTTAAGTCGATCTATGATGTTTCGTTTCGGCATTGTTTTTTCCTTTCTTTACTTGTTGTTTTTCCGAATTTTCCGTTTGCAAGCCGCAAAGAGCCTGCGCCTCCCTCAGACTTCTCCTTAATAAGCGTATATGCTGGCGATATTACGCTGTTTTCTTGCTTCTAAGCTTAGCCACCACCACTTCTAAGATAATTGCGATGCTTATATATCCAATTCGATTCCAATGCTCAATTCGGTCCCCTCAAGAGACTTGTCTTCACGTCTGGAATCCCAAAAACGAGCCAATTGGGACGGCACGTTGTCAGCCAGCCAGTTTCTTAAGCTTCTCAGGTCTCGAATTAATTCGCGGTCGTTTTCAGCGACGGCGGCGGCGAGTTCTTTACCGTACATACACCAGTCATCTACGAACAATTTCCCGTTCGCGACTCGAAACGGGTATACCTTGCATAGAAACGGCCTTATTCCGTTTCCGTAAATCGAACAGAACTTCCCGTCGAAATATACGCATCTCTCGTTCTTGGCGCTGAAGAAAGTGTTTTCTTCATTCATGTTGTCTCTCGGAACGTTCTCGTCCGTACCCAAGAACGCGGTTTCATCTATACCATTGCAGCAACTTCGGGGACATCTGCTGCAGTCGATATGTTTTGCCACGAACTCCTTTATCGTCATCAGGCTGTCGCAACAGAGGTCTTCCGCTTCCTCGAGCTTTCCCCTCAGGTAGGGAGACAGAAGCGTTTCCAGCGCCATTTTCTGCTGCAATGACAGGTGCTTGAAGCCCCGAATGCGGCCCATGCACCGTTTCGAGCCGCACTTGCAGTCGAACGGCTCCGGCATGTCCCATTCCGTCGTCATGTAATGACGCGTAATTTCATCCCCCTCCCCGAGCCTGCGAAGGGCGCGAAGCGTCAAGTCCTCGAAGTTCATGTACCCGCTCGGCTCGCAACTGTGGTTGATGTGGCCTCCCATCCAGGACACGATGTGCTCGTTCTCGCCGATCTGGATGGTCGTCTGCGTGGGATTGGCCGAGATCCGTCCTCCCAGCTTGATAAGAACGTCGCCCGGCTGGAACTGCCTGGCCGCGTGCACGGCAAGGCCTTTGTCGCTTTCGCGCACATCGAGGGCCGTGAAAACCGATTGCCGGTGAAGCCGGCGGCGCAAAACAGTTTCACGGAGAGGTACCATGTCAATATTGGAAATGTGATTTATTTTCATGTTCTTAACTCCCGTTTCTTATTGAATGTATGTATGCATAGGCGGCTCTGTCTTCGAGAGAACCCGCGCTGAGCTTCCTGTGCAACCGCCCCCGGTGTTACCGAGAAGCGGGGCGCGGGTTGCAATTAAGTTGTAGGTTAAAGGGATAGGTCCGGACCAGTGGTGTACTTCCACTCCCCGGCAAAAAACTGGAAAAGAGAAACGCTGGAATAGTAGCGCGGCCGCATCATCTCGTCCCACTCTCTCGACCGCGACTGCTTTCTGCTAATACGCTTCTTCTTTTTCTCTGTCCTCATGATCTGAACCGCTCGTATGAATGAGCTTAAAACATTATACTCCACAACAGAACGTCTGTCAAGGATTTATTGGCAGCCCCTCGCTCATAGTGGCAAGTTGATCTCGGGAAAATCCTGTTGTGACACGGAGTTATGGAAGATTCCCGGAATCAGGCTTTTTCCGCGTCGAGAATCCCAAGCGTCCGCCCCTTAGCGAGAAAAAGAAAGGCGCCGCCTCATCCTCCCCCGAGGTTGAACTGCACCGTCCACTTGACTACGAGGGAGCGGTCCGTGATGCGCTCATCGGGGAAGAAGCTGCGCTCCCACGTGCGGCGCTCCACGTCGCGGCGCTCGTTGTAGACGACGAAGAGGTCGCTTCCCTCGCGCCAGATCCACCGGAAGCGCACGTTGCTCGTCACGTCGTCGGTCGTGGAGTTGAACTGGAAGGAGCCGTCCAGGGACGCCCGCGTCGTGAAGGAATAGCTCATGCGCACGATCAGCAAATCGATATTGAAATCTCCCGCCGGAAGCCGCACCTCGTTTCGCTCATACTCGATAAACGAGAGAAAGTGCTCCCCGGGAACGACCTGAAGGGAAACATAGTACATATCTCTGTGGCCGTCGTAGAACGACCCTTTTCCCACCCCCAGCCACGTGGAGACCTTTCTGCTTGAGTCGGAGCCGAACCATAGGTCGGCTTCTTCGAAGCTGTAATCACCTTCCGTGATCCAGATGCCGGGATATATCTCGTACTCGTCCTCCTCCCGGATGCGCTCGAAGTGATCGTATACGGCGGCCGACAGCCAGTCGCCGCTCTGGAACGTGACGCTGAACCCCGCCCTCGAGTCGCGCGACAGGATATCGTTCCCCCGGTCGGCCCAGTATCTCGTTTCCGCGCTAAAGTAAAGGTCACGCACGTAGCGCCTGTTGGGCTGGGGGTTGAAGGCGACGTAGGGATAGGTGCGCACGCCCGTGCGGGGAACGAAGCCCACCTCCGGGTTGTAGTTTTCCTCGATGACGATGTGGGAAAGATAGCACTCCCACAGCTCGCTCCACCAGCCGCCGTGCAGCATCCCCGCGTAGTCGTTCCCGTCGAGGCCGGGCGTGTGGGTCTTCGAGAGGAACGACCGGAGGAACGCGCTCTTCAGGAACTGGAAATCGGCGTCGACCCCGTAGGTGCGGTTGAACGAGGCGTAGAAGTCCTCGTCCGTCTCGCCGTCCTCGTCGTTGTCGACGCCGTCGGTGCAGTCGGACTCGCCGCAGCTGTGGCCGAACATCTCCCGGTTGACCGCGAGCAGGCCGACGCTCGAGCGCTCCCGGACGTCACGCTTCAGGCGCAGGACGGAGAAATTCGTCTCCGGCACGCGGCTCCCGTCGGAGAGGGTGTGCTGGTTCGTGTGAATGCTGAGGGCGCCGAGGCGGTAGCGCCCCAGCTTGCCGCTCAGCTTGGCGCCGCCGAGGATGGGGACGACCTCGCCCTCGACCAGCCCGATGCGGCGGCTGAAAAAGGGCTCTACAACTTCGTCCCTTCCGAACTTGAAATCCTCGGAGCTTTCGAGAAAGAATTCGCGCTTCTCGGGGAAAAAAAGATCGAACCGCGTCAGGTTCACCATCTGGGTGTCCACCTCGGTCTGCGAGAAATCGGTGTTGAGCGTGAGGTCTGCCGTGAGGTTGGGGCCCAGGCTGAACTTGACGTCGAGGCCGGCGGTGGCGCTTTCGTCCGTCTCGGGCTCGCCGAGCGACGGCGTGCGCGACACTCCCGCGAGAAGGTAGGGCTTGACCTCGACGGTGCGCCCGTGGCGGATTCCCTCGAGGCCCCGGAGCTCGCCCGCGAGCGAGAGGCGGAAGACGCTGTGCTCGCGCGAGAGGAACGGCCAGGTCACGACCTCGTTCTTGCGGCGTATCCTGCGCACGAACGTGACGCCCCACGGATCGGTTTTCCCGGGATGGAAGCGCAGGGACGAGAACGGGATTCGCACTTCCGCCTGCCACCCGAGGTCGGTGACCTTCGCCCGCACGTCCCAGATCTCGTCCCAGTTCCAGTTGAGCGAGTCCAGGCCCGACCACGTGAACGCCGCGTCGCCGCGCGCGCCCTGCGGGTTGGTCTCGAAGAGGTAGCCGCTCCGGAAATCGTGGAACGTGTCGAGGATGATTCGAACGGAATCGTTCCGCCAGAGGTCGGCGTCGCGCCCCTGCTCGTCGGCGATGATGGCGCCGGGATCGCCGTCGCGGCAGAGGACGGCGAAGTAGAGATTCAGCTCGTCGTAGGTTGCGCGGATCTCCGTGCGCTCGGAGGCGGGTGCGCCGTTCTCGGGGGTGCGCTGCCGGAAGCCCGTCGCGGGTTGCGCCCTACCCCAGACCGCCTCGTCGAATTCGCCGTCGAGCGCGACGGTGTCGAGCTCGACGCGCTCCGCGCGCAGGGCATGAGTGACCGGCGCCGCCGTTTCGGAAGCCGCTAGGGAAGGCAGGGCAAGCCCCGCGCATGCGAGGAAGCTCAGCCATTTTCGCGAACGCATCAAGATCGCATGCCGTCGCGCAGAGGGCGCCGCGGCGGAGGCCGCCGGCTCATCCTCCCCCGATGTTGAACTGCACCGTCCACTTGACGACGAGGGAGCGGTCCGTGATGCGCCTGTCGGGGAAGAAGCGGCGATCCCACGTGTGGCGCTCCACGTCGCGGCGCTCGTTGTAGACGATGAAGAGGTCGCTCCCCTCGCGCCAGATCCACCGGAAGCGAAGGTTGCTCGACAGGTCGTCGGTCGTGGAGTTGAACTGAAAGGAACTGGTCAGGGACGCCCGCGTCGAGAAGGAGTAGTTCACGCGCATGAGCGCCAGATCGGTGTTGAAATCCCCCACCGGAAGTTTTATCTCGTTCCGCTCGTAACCGACGTAGAAGAATAGCCTCTCTCCGAGATAGGCATAAAGTTCACCGGAGTACATGTCCCTGTGGCCGTCGTAGAGAGAGCCCTTTCCCACGCCCAGCCACGTGGAAAGCGCTCTCCCTGGGTCGGAGCCGTACCACAGCTCGAACTTCTCGAAGTCGTAATCGCCTTCCGTGATCCAGATGCCGGGATGTATCTCGAACTCGTCCTCCCACCTGATGCGCTCGAAGTGGTCGAACACGGTGGCCGACAGTTGGTCGCCGCCCTGGAACGTGACGGCGAAGTTCGCCATCGAGTCGCGCGAGAGGCGGTCGTTCCCCGCGTCGGACCAGTACTTCGTTTCCGCGAAGATCAAAAGCTCGCGCACGCGGCGGCGGTTGAGCTGGGGGTAGAAGGCGACGTAGGGATAGGTGCGCACGCCCGTGCGGGGAACGAAGCCCACCTCCGGATTGTAGTTGTCTTCGATGACGAGGTGGGAAAGATTCCACTCCCACAGCTCGCTCCTCCAGCCGCCGTACAGCATCCCGGCGTAGTCGTTCTCGTCGAGGCCGGGCGTGTGGGTCTTGGATACGAACGCCCTGATGAACGCGCTCTTCAGGAACTGGAAATCGGAATCGACTCCGTAAGTTCGGTTGAAAGAGGCGTAGAAGTTCTCGTCCGTCTCGTCGTCCTCGTCGTTGTCGACGCCGTCGGTGCAATCGGACTCGCCGCAGCTGCGGCCGAACGTCTCCTGGTTGACCGCGAGCAGGCCGATGCTCGAGCGCTCCCGGACGTCGCGCCTCAGGCGCAGGACGGAGAAATTCGTCTCCGGCACGCGGCTCCCGTCGGAGAGGGTGTGCTGGTTCGTGTGAATGCTGAGGGCTCCGAGGCGGTAGCGCCCCAGCTTGCCGGTCAGCTTTAGGCCGCCGAGGAGGGGGACGATCTCGCCCTCCTCGTCCACGTTCTCGACCATTCCGATGCGGCGGCTGAAGAAGGGCTCGATGACCTGGCCCTTTCCGAACCTGAAATCCTCCGAGCTTTCGAGAAAGAATTCGCGCTTCTCCGGGAAGAAGAGATCGAACCGCGTCAGGTTCACCTTCTGGATGTCCACATCGGTCTGCGAGAAATCGGTGTTGAGCGTAAGGTCGGCCGTGAGGTTGGGGCCCAGACTGAACTTGACGTCGAGGCCGACGGTGGCGCTTTCGTCCGTATCGGGCTCCCCGAGCGAGGGCATGCGCGACACCTCCGCAAGGGCGTAGGGCTTGACCTCGATGGCGCGCCCGTGGCGGATTCTCTCCAGGCCCAGGAGATCGCCCGCTAGCGAAAGGCGAAGGACGCTCTGCTCGCGCGAGAGGAAAGGCCAGGACACGATCTCGTTCTTGCGGCGTATTCGGCGCACGAACGTAACGCCCCAGGGCTCGGTTTTCCTGGGATAGAAACGCAGGGACGAAAACGGGATGCGCACCTCCGCCTGCCACCCGAGGTCGGTGATCTTCGCCCGCACGTCCCAGATCTCGTCCCAGTTCTTGTTGCGCGTTACCTGGGTCTTTAGCTCCCACCACTCCCCTTCTTCATAGGCAAGGCCCGTCCACATGAACGCCGCGTCGTAGCGCGCGCCCTGCGGGTTGGTCTCGAAGATGTAGCCGCTTCTGAAATCGTGGAACGTGTCGAGGATGATCTGAACAGAATCGTTCCGCCTGAGGTCGGCGTCGCGCCCCTGCTCATCGGCGATGATGGCGCCGGGGTCGCCGTCGCGGCAGAGGACGGCGAAGTAGACGTTCAGCTCGTCGTAGGCGGCGCGGATTTCCGTGCGCTCGGAGGCGGGGGCGCCGTTGTCAGGGGTGCGCTGCCGGAAGCCCGCCGCGGGCTGAGCCCTTTGCCAGACCGCCTCGTCGAATTCGCCGTCGAGTACGACGGAGTCGAGCTCGACGCGCTCCGCACGCACGGAGTGAGAAACCGGCGCCGCCGCTTCGGAAGCCATGAGTGAAGGCAGGGCAAAGCCCGTGCATCCCAGGAGGCTCAGCCATTTTCGCGAACGCATAGAGAGCGCATGCCGTTGCGTAGGTGGCGCCACGGCGGTAGAGGGCGGTGCCTTTCGCACTATGGTTCGTGGTGCTGATGGGCTTGGCCATGCGAGTGTTCTCCTGGACGCCACCCCGGCGTGGGCTCCCAGATGAATTTTCCCTTTTTGTCAATGTAGCCGGTCTTGTCGCCTACCTCGACGCGCGCAAGGCCCTCGGAAAACGGCTGTGCCTCGTCGAACCGATGCTCGATGACCGTCTTTCCCGACTTGTTGATGTAACCCCACTTGCCGTTCCGCCGGACGACACCCAGTCCTTCCGAAAATTTTCTGGCCGTCTCCAGCTTCGGTTCGATGGTGAATTTTCCTTTCGCATCGATGTAGCCCCACCCCTCGTCTATCCAGACGCACGAAAGTCCCTCGGAAAAATTTCCCGCGAACTCGAACTGCGGTTCGATGACCATCTTTCCCGACATGTCAATGTAGCCCCACTTGCTGTGAATCCAGATCGGGTCGCTGAGAACATTTCCGTCGGAATCGACGGAACTAAATCCGCTTCTGGGCTTTACCGCGGCCAGCCCTTCGTAAAAGCCTCTTGCCAGGTCGAAATTCGGCCCGATGACGAGTTCTCCCTTTTTGTTGATGTAGCCGAATTGATCGCCCATCATGACGGCCGCCAGTCCTTCCGAGAAGTCGTCCACGGCCTCGAACTCCACGTTGAGGACGACCTGGCCCTTCTTGTCGATGTAGGCCCAGTCGCGGCCAAGGCGGACGCGCGCCAGCCCTTCCGAGAAATCTCCCGCCCAAGCCACCGACACGGAGAAGATCGATTCTCCCTTCTTGTCGATGTAGGCGAACCGCCGGCCAGTCCTCACGCACGCCAGCCCTTCGGAGAAGGGCCGCGCTTCGTTGAATTGCGGCGGAATCACCACCGCCCCCTTGATGTTCATGTAGCCCCACCGGCCCTCATGGACGAAGGGAAACAGGGCGTCGCTCTCCGGCTTGTTTTTCTCGGCGGCGCTTCCGAAAACGGCGAAAACGGCAAGGCAGGCGATGAGGGTTATTCTTTTTTTCATAGTGAAGAAATTCATTCTTTCACCCACATTATACACCGGTTGCCCGAATTGTTTAAGACCCGCCGGACGCCGGAGGCGCCTGCTCACCACGGCATGCTACAATAATCTCAATGGGTCTCGAGCACACTCACCCGCACCGTGTCGCGCCGCCCCCGCGTGAAGCCGAGCGCGAGTGCGAGCGCTTCCCACTCGCGGGGGAAGACGCGTCCCCGGCCGCCGCCGAGCACCGGCCGCGCGCGCGCAGGCGGCTTTTGTGGGCGATGGGGCTCACAGGAACGATGATGGTCGTCGAGGCCGTGTTCGGGTTTTTGACGAACAGCCTCGCGCTCCTCTCCGACGCGGGACACATGTTCACGCACTTCTTCGCCCTCGCCGTGTCCTACTTCGCCATCGTGATCGCCTCGATGCCCACGACGCGGGAGCGCTCCTTCGGCCTCTACCGCACCGAGGTGCTCGCCGCCGTCCTGAACGGCGTCACGCTTCTCCTCGTCACGCTCTACATCTTCTACGAGGCCGCCCACCGCTTCATCGCCCCGAAGCCCATCGCGTCCATGCAGATGCTCGTGGTGGCCGTCCTGGGCCTCGTGGTCAATCTGGCGACGGCGCTTCTGCTGTGGCGCGCGGGCGAGAAGCACGACCTGAACGTGCGGAGCGCCTTTCTGCACATGCTGGGCGACACGGCCTCCTCGGTCGGCATCGTCGCAACGGCGGCGGTCATCCACGTCACGTCGTGGCTCTGGCTAGACCCGGCGGTAAGCGTCCTGATCGCGGCGCTCATCGTTATCTGGTCGTGGCAGCTCCTGCGCGATTCGGTGCACGTGCTGCTCGAATCGACGCCTCGCCACCTCACCGTTGGCGAGGTCGCCGAGAGCCTGCGCCGCGACCCGGACGTCCGGGCGCTCTGCCGCCGCATCTCCGGTGCCGAGCACCTCGACATTCACGACATCCACATCTGGGAGATCACGTCCCGCATGTACGCCATGACGGCCCACATCGCGCTCCCCGACCACCAGCTCAAGGAGAGCGCGCCGCTTCTCGCGCGCATCCGGACCCTGCTGCGCGAGCGTTTCGCCATCTCGCACACTGTGCTCGAGATCGAGCCCGCCGCGGAGGCGCCGCTTCCCCCGCTTTCTAATTAATTAAAGCTCGTCCGGTGTGTGGAATAGGAAGAAAAGCGGCCTTTGCCGCGAGGTGCTTCGGGATTACTCCTCGAAAACCCTATCGTAAGACTCCTCGATTCCGCCGCCTATGGCGAGGTGCATCTCGCGGTAGCGCTCGCTTCCCAGCACGGGCTCGACGGTGAGCACCAGCCAGCCCGCCGGCGAGAGCCCCGGCGCCTCCCCTCCGGCCGGCTCGTCGGTCACGAGCGCCCAGCGAAGCGAAAGCTCCGCGAGCAGCTCGCGCTGCACCTCGGGCACGGAGCCGACCACGTGCTTGTAGATTTTTCCGAGCGGCTTTTCGAGAAAATAGAGCACCGTATCCCTCGGGTAAGCGCTGTAATCGAGGCGCTCGTACGGCAGGGGGATGTACATCGTGACGAAGCGCGCGTTCTCGCGGGGCCGCTCGATGGACGTGATGCGGTAGAAGGTTCCGCGCCCGAGGGCGAGGATGCGGACGGCCGCGATGCCCCATGGGTCGAATCGTATCTCGCCGGCACGCTTTCCAAGCTCGTAGTCCACGAAATAGCCGTTCGCCTCCTCCTCGAACTCGGGAGGTGGCGTGACCGAAAGCTTCTCGCCGTGCGGCCATGCGCGCAGCGCCCAGAGCGCGGGAACGTCTTGGCCCTGGATGGCGGAGATGGTGCGCGCGATGGTGGCCGAAAGCGCCTCGTCCTCCCCGTTGCCGCAGCCCGCGAGGGCGAGGAGGGCGAGTCCCGCCAGCGCCGGGGCTATCCGCGCCCTACTGCTGCACCACCACATCGTCTTCGGTGTGAGGGACGGCGTCCGGGCCCTCGCTCCACAGCGTGAACGAGCTCCCGTCCGAATCATAATGGTAGGGGCTGCCCCAGGGATCGTGCGCGGGGAGTGCGGGGACGAAGCTCGGCACCAGCACTTCGAGCGCCCCGAACGAGTCTCCCGGAGGATAGCTTCCGGCATCGGCCGCGTACATCGTGAGCGCCGCGCTCAGGGAGCGGAGCTCCGTGGCCGCGATGCGCTGGTAGCTCGTCTGCCGCTTCTGCAGCACCACCGCGCCTGGGGTCGCGTCTGGTGCGAGCGGCTTTTCAACGATTCCCGCCGCGCCGTGCGTAAGCGTCTTCTGCTCGGTCTCCTCCGGCGGTTTTTTGGCCGATTCCCCGCCGCAGCCCGCGCAAAGGAGTATCGAAAAAACCACCGCCGCCGCAAGCCCCGCCGCCCGGAACGGGAAAGCTCGTCTGGCGACGGCCAAGGCTTGTCGTCCAGACCTTGATGGGCGACCTTCCATGGTCATCTTTGCCCTACCCTCCCGGGTTGGCGCGCTTGACGACGAGGGTGCCGTCCTCGCGGGTCGACACCACCTCGATGCGCGTGCCCGCCTTGAGCGGCATGTTGTCGAGGCTCACGGCCGGCCATTCGCGCCGGTCCATTTTGATCTTACCCGTGCCGTCCTTGGGAATTTCTTCGGTGACGGGACCGCGCTTGCCGCGGACGCGCGCGAGGCCGCTTCCTGGAATTATCTCGGGGAAATTCTGGTGGTAGATGTCGGCCATGGTCTGAGTGCCGCCTTTTGCTTCTCCGAAGGCTCAAGCGGGAGCGCGGGCGCGGGTGGCCTTCCGCGGCTTGGCCCGGGATTTGCCACGCAGCGGGCGGCGAATAACGGAGCCGATGTGCTTGCCCTGCACCACGCGTGCGATGTTGCCCTGCTTTTTGAGGTTGAAGACGACGATGGGCAGGCGGTTGTCCATGCAGAGTGAGATGGCCGTCTTGTCCATCACGCCGATGTCGTCCTTCAGGAAGTCGATGTAGGAGATCTCGTCGAGCTTGCGCGCTTTCTTGTGCTTGCGGGGGTCGGCCGTGTAGACGCCGTCCACCTTCGTGGCTTTCAGAAAAACCTCGGCCTTGAGCTCCATGGCGCGCAACGCCGCGGCCGTGTCGGTCGAGAAGTAAGGGTTGCCCGTGCCGCCGGCGAAGAGGACGACGCGCCCTTTCTCCAGGTGGCGTATGGCGCGGCGGCGGATGTAAGGCTCGGCCACCTCGTGCATCTCGATGGCCGTGGCGACGCGGGTGTGGACACCGCATTTTTCGAGCGCGTCCTGAAGCGCCAAGGCGTTGATGATGGTCGCAAGCATCCCCATGTGGTCGGCGGCGACGCGGTCCATGCCCGCGGCCGAGGCCTTGACGCCGCGAAAGATGTTGCCTCCTCCGAGCATGATGGCAACCTGGACGCCCAGGGCGTAGACGCTTGCAATCTCCCCGGCAAGCCAGCTCACCTGGGAGGCGTTGATGCCGTACTGGTTTTCCCCGGAAAGCGCCTCGCCCCCCAGTTTCAGGAGGACGCGCTTATAGGGCAGTTTCGCTTTCGCGGCCATCAAACAAGCATACCACGCCTTTGAGGAATTTTCGAGGCGCCCCGCTTGAGTCCCGACCGGAGAAAGGGATGCCCTGCGGCGCGAAGGGATTGAAATGGGCTAAAAATGCGCCGAGTGTGACGTGCGTCATAGATTTTTTTTGCGAAAAGCATACAATTCATTAATACCATGTCGGTGATTCTGCTCGTAGACGACGTGAAGAATTTTCTGGACCTGGAACGCTCGTTCCTGCGGCGCACCACGTCCTCCCTCCACTTGGCCAGCACGGGAGCGGAGGCCATAAAGGTGGCGCGCGAGAAGCGCCCCGACCTCATCATGCTCGACATCGAGATGCCGGAGATGAACGGCATCGAGGCGTGCCGCATCATCAAAAGCGATCCCCAGACCGCGCACATTCCCATCATCATGGTGACTGGCATACCGGGCCGCCGCGAGGAATGCCGCCGGGCCGGCTGCGACCACTATATGGAAAAACCCATAGCCGAGGACGAATTCCTGGGCATGGTTCAGAGATTCGTTCCCATCCGCATCCGCCAGCTGAAACGGATTCCCGTCGCGCTCACGGTCGAGGTGCTGCCGGAGGGCGGCGAAGACGCCCTCATGCTCCGGAGCAAGGACCTGAGCGAGAGCGCCCTCTTTCTTTTGAGCGACTCTCCGCTTCCCCTGGGCGCCGACGTCGCCTGCGCGTTCGAGCTTCCCGACAGGAGCCGCACGGCGATCAAGACCCGGGGCGTCGTCGCGCGCGTGGTCGAGCCGGACAACAAGGAAAACCTGTCATCCGGAATGGGCATCGAGCTCACGGGCCTTGCGGAGAGGGAGCGCGCCGCCCTGCACTCGTTTATCGACACGTTTGAATAGGTCTTCCCGGGGGAGGGAAGATTTCTCTATCTTTCTTTGGAGATTGCAGCCCGGTCGGTGAATAGGCCTTCCCAGGGGAGGCTTCTTCTTCGCGGCGGCAGCCCGCACGTAGTGCATCCGACCCGCCAAGTCGGATAAAAATTTTGCGATTTTGCGCCCACAAGCTTGCCTTGATGCGTCAGGGCTTGCCTTCCGGCTCCGGGCATGTTATCCTGCCCGTCCTATGAAGTACTCGTTGAGCGGGGTACTATAGGTAGCGACGCGGGCCATGAATCAGGAGTATCTGGAAAAATTTTACTCGCGCTACGCGCCGATCTACGACCTTACGTTCGGGTGGGTTTTCGAGAAGGGGCGCGCGCGCGCGGTGGAACTGCTGGACCTCCAGCCCGGGGAGCGTGTCCTGGAGCTTGGAATCGGCACGGGGCTTCTCCTGCACCAATACCCTTCAAACATTCATGTGACGGGCATCGACTGCAGCGCCAAGATGCTCAAGAAGACAGAGCGGCGCGTCGAGGAGCTTCGGCTTGCGAACGTGTCGCTGCACCAAATGGACGCCAGGCGCATGGCCTTTCCCGACAACTCCTTCGACAAGGCCATCGGTGCCTATTTCCTTAGCGCGGTGCCCGACCCCGCCGTCGTGGCGCGCGAAATCAGCCGCGTGGTGCGACCCGGCGGCTCCGTCCTGTTCCTCAACCACTTTCGCTCCGAGCGCACGTGGCTCGCGCGAGTGGAGGAGTGGATTCTCCCCGTCTGCATGAAGGTGGGCTTTACGACGACCCTCGAGCTTTCCCACGTGCTCAAGCAGGCTCCACTCGAAGTTCGCCACCGGGAAAACACCAACCTTTTCAACTACTGGAAGATCGTCAAGTGCCACAACGCGAAAGACGGCAACTCCGGATCCCGGCCGGGCCCCGAGCGAGCCCGTTCCCCGAAGTCCCGCAACCGGCGGGGCAGACGGCGGAGGAGCTGAGCGTTGGCCAAGCAGAAAGCGGCCGCGCTCTCTAGGAAAGGCCCGGTCGCCCCGGTCGCGGCGGAAGACGACCTGAAATTCGAGGCCTCGCTCCGGCCTCCCACGCTGAGCGAGTTCATCGGCCAGAAGGTCGTCAAGAAAAACCTAGGCGTCTTTCTCGAAGCGGCGCGCCGGCGCGGCGAGGCGCTCGACCACGCACTCTTCTACGGCCCGCCGGGCCTCGGGAAGACGACGCTCGCCCACATCGTCGCGCGCGAGATGGACGTGCCCATCGTCGTCACCTCGGGCCCGGCCATCGAGAAGACGGGCGACGTGGCGGCCATTTTGACCAACCTGGCGCCGCGCTCCGTCCTTTTCATCGACGAGATCCACCGCCTCCCGAGGGTCGTCGAGGAGATGCTCTACCCGGCGATGGAGGATTACCATCTCGACGTCGTCATCGGCGAGGGGCCGGGCGCGCGCTCGGTGAGCCTCAACCTTCCGCCGTTCACGCTCGCAGGCGCGACGACGCGCGCGGGGCTCCTGACGTCGCCCCTGCGGGAGCGCTTCGGCATCGTCCACCGCCTCGACTATTACACCCCGGAGGACATTCTGAAAATTATCCGCCGCTCGGCCGCGCTCCTGAACATCGAGGTGACCGAAGAGGGCGCGCAGGAGATGTCCCGGCGCGCGCGGGGCACGCCGCGCATCGCAAACCGCTTCCTGCGCCGGGTGCGCGACTTCGCCGAGGTCGAGGGCGACGGCGTAATTTCGAGAGAACTCGCCCGCTCGGCGCTCGAGTCCATGCAGGTGGACGACCTCGGCTTCCACGACCTCGACCGCCGGATTCTCCTGACCCTCATCGAGAAATTCCAGGGCGGCCCCGTGGGGCTGGGAACGATTTCCGCCGCCATCGGCGAGGAGGAGGACACCATCGAGGACATCTACGAGCCGTTCCTCATCCAGGTGGGGTTTCTCGACCGCACGCCCCGCGGCCGCTGCGCCACGGCGCTCGCCTTCAAGCACTTCGGCTTCGACGAGTCCGCGCGCCAGAAGCCGTTGTTCTAGGGAGCGGAAAAAAACTCAACGGACGATTTGATCCCCGAAAAGGAGGCGTTTGCTTTTTAGCCTGTTAGATAATATAGTGGGCAACAAAGGAGAATCCATATGAAGCGAACCGTTGCAAGCCGTTTTGTTTGTGTTGCCGTTCTGACCACGGCGTTGCTGTCTTTCGGTGCGGCAACTACCGCCGGCGAACAAGATATCGACCTCAACGCACTGATTGATGAAACGCAGAATGCATCACGGGATGATCAAAAGCAGACGCTTATCTGGTGGATGCCGCTGGAGTTCTGGCGCGCATCCGCTTCCCAGGGCGCGGGAATCCAGTTAACGGATGCTCAAATCAACGAATTGGTCGATCCCTTCCGCCCCTACATGATTTTTGCGATCGTGGATGGAAAGATAGGGCCATTCGCCGGTGTTCAGTACGAGTCGAAGGAGAGAATCCATTCGCGTCTCCGGTTGTCCGACGAGAAGGGCAAGCGGTATTCGCCCTTGCCCGAGAGCGAAATCAGTCCAGATGTCCTCAATGCTCTTGGAATGATGAAGCCGGTCTTGGAAAACATGCTTGGTCCGTTGGGAAAAAACGTACACTTTTTCATCTTTTCCGCAAAAGACAAAAAGGGACGGTCGATTGCCGATGCCACGGCGGAGGGTTCCTTCCGGATCACGCTGGGCGAAGAAAGTTTTCGATGGCGGCTTCCGCTGGGATCGCTTCTTGCGCCGAAGGCTTGTCCTGACTGTGGAGAGAAGCTGAGCGGCGCGTACAAGTTCTGTCCTTACGACGGCACCAAACTTTCAACCGACAAAAAATTCCTGGAAATCCAGCCCGACGATGCCGACGCTCACCATTCCGCGGGTAATGTTAACGGGAATATCAATTCAGACCTGCTCGAAGCGGCAAAGGCGGGCGACGACGCCAAAGTGGAAATCTTGCTCGAACAAGGCGCGGACGCGAACGCGAAGGATAAAGACGGCAGGACCGCCCTGATGATGGCGGCAACCAAAGGCCGGACCGAGACGGCGAAAACCCTGATTGAAGCGGGTGCGGACGTAGACGCGAAGACCCCAAAAGGTACGACCGCCCTGAAGTTTGCGGAAACGGAGGGCCACACCGAGGTCGCGGAAATTCTCAAACAGGCCGGGGCGAGGGAATGAGGGAGCAGGGGCACGGCATGCCGCGCCCATACGACGAAGCCAAGAACTTGGTTGACAGGAACGCGCGCACCCGGCGAAACCTTTCCCGCGGCGCGGGCGTTTCCAATTTGTGGTAGAATAAAGAGATGCGGCACCTGAAGTGGACGGCCTGCCTGGGAATCGCGGCGGTCGCGGTGCTCGCCGTGGCCGGGGCCTTTCCCCACGAGGAGCACGAAGGCACGGGACACGAGTGCGTCGCGTGCCACTTTCTCCTCTGCGGGGCCATGTTCGCGGGCCTCGCCGCTGTGGCCCTCGCGGCTCCCATCACTCATGGGGGCGTACTGTTCACACCCCTGCGCGGCGCAAGCCGTTTCGGTCTCCTCTTCCTCGACTCGCTTCCCTGCCGCGCCCCTCCCGCTTAACCCTATCTCCCCCTATTTATCGTAAACGACCCGCCGTCCGTGCGCCGGTTCCGCCGGGGCAGGACGACGGCTGCATGTTTTTTTATTGTTACCCCGGAGACCCTATGCATAGATACATAGTGTTGACAATTCTTTTCGCGTGGGCGCTTGCCGCCCATGCGCAGAATGCGCCGCAAACCGGCAAGACGCCGCCGCTTACGGGCTCGAACGTCTTGAATCCCAACATCAGTGTCGTGGGCAATTTTCTCGCTTACGCCGGCGCCGAAGCCGACGGCCGCGGCCATGGTCACGACCATGGCGAGGAAAAACCCGCGGCCTTCGAGCTCTCGGAAGCGGAACTCGGCATCCAGGCGGCTATCGACCCTTACGCAAAGGCGGACGTCTTCATCGGCTTCCACGCCCATGAGGTCGAGCTCGAAGAGGCCTACGTTACGTGGCTCCGGCTTCCCGCGGGCCTCGGCCTCAAGATGGGGAAATTCCGCGCCGCGTTCGGCAAGTTCAACCTCGTCCACCCGCCCGAGACGCACTTTCCCGACCGGCCGCTCGCCCACGAGGAATTCCTGGGCGGCGAGGGGCTCGCCGCGGCGGGCGTGCAATTCTCTTACAGCCCGCCCACGAGCCTGTACCTCAATTTCATCGCCGAGGTCACGAACGTCTGGGACAATGCGCCCGCCTTCGGCTTCATCGACGAGGGCGACCCGCTCGATGAGGAGGACGACCACCTCGAGCGCGGCGGCCGGCGCCGCAGCGACCTCGGCTACCTGGGACGCGCCGAGACCTACTTCGACCTGACCGAGAGCCAGAACCTCTCCCTCGGCCTTTCGCACGCCGCGTCCTTCTGGGACGAGGAAGCCGAGCTGCGCTCGCACCTGAGCGGCTTCGACGCGACGTACCGGTGGAAGAATCCGCGCCGCGCCATCTACCGCTCCGTCTTCTGGCAGACGGAGGTTATGCATCTGCGGCGCGAGATGGAGGAGGGCGCCGACGCCCTGGACCGCTGGGGCGGGTTCACGCACCTCGACTACCAGTTCGCGCGGCGCTGGCACGCGGGCGCGCGCGCCGATTACACGAGGGAAGCGTTCGGGTACGAGCCCGACGAGCCCCACGGCGGACGCCGCGGCGGGATGCTCTACGCGGCGTTCGCCCCGTCGGAGTTCAGCCTCCTCGGCCTCTACGGGCGCGCCGTGCGCCTCGCGAACGGGGAGACGGACCACACGGCATTTTTCCGCCTAACGTTCAGCCTCGGCCCCCACGGGGCGCATCCGTTCTGACGGGGAAAGGAGAAAAACCGATGAAAAAAATAACGCTTTGTCTACTGCTGCTGCCGGGGATTATTCTGAGCGGGAGCGCCTTCTCCGCCGAGCGCCTCCGCGTCGTCACCACCACGGAAGACCTGGCGTCCATCGCCCGCGAGGTGGGCGGCGAGCGCGTCGAGGTCAAGGCCATCGCGCGGGGCTACCAGGACCCGCATTTCGTCGAGCCGAAGCCCAGCTACCTGATGCTCCTCAGGCGCGCCGACCTGCTCGTCGCGGTGGGACTGGAGCTCGAGGTGGCCTGGCTTCCGGCCCTGGTCAAACAGTGCCGCAACCCGCGGCTCCTCACGCCGCAGGGCTACCTCGACGCCTCCGAGGGCTGCGAAGTGCTGGAGCGCAGCACGGGGCCGGCCTCGCGCGCCGAGGGCGACACCCACCCCCTCGGCAACCCGCACTACTGGCTCGACCCCGCAAACGGCGCGGTCATCGCCCGCCGCCTCGCGCGGAAATTCTCCGCGCTCGCGCCCGGGCATTCCCCCTACTTCGAGGCGCGCCGAGACGATTTCCTGAAGCGCCTCGACGAAGCCGTAAAGGGCTGGGGCGAGCGGGCGGAGAAATTCCGCGGGACGAAAGTCATCACCTACCACCGCTCGTGGAGCAACTTCGCCAGGCGCTTCGGCCTCGACGTGGTGGACTACGTGGAGCCCAAGCCCGGCGTGCCGCCTTCGTCCGCGCACACGTTCGCGCTCATCGAGAAAATCAAGGTTGAGAAAATTCCGCTCATCCTCATCGAGCCGTACTTCGATTTGAAACTTCCCGACCGCGTGGCGGAGCGGAGCGGCGCGCGGGTGCTCGTCCTGTACCCTTCGGTTGGCGGCGCGGAGGACATCGATGACTACATCGCGCTCTTCGAGCACGATCTGACGCTCATCGAGCGGGCGCTCAAGAAGACGCAATAGGAGATCACACAATGGACGTTTTCTGGTTCCTGTTGTTGCCGCTTACGGCGTGTCTCGTCCTGGCGGGCATCCACGTCTACCTGGGGCTCCACATCGTCTCCCGCGGCGTGATTTTCGTGGACCTGGCGCTCGCGCAGGTCGCGGCGCTCGGGGCCACCGCCGCCGCCCTCTTCGGGCACGACATCCACGGTGGCGAGGCTTACGTCTGGTCGCTCGGCGCGGCCTTCCTTGGAGCCGTCGTGCTCGCCTTCACCCGGGCCCGCCGCGAGCGGGTGCCGCAGGAGGCGTTCATCGGCGTCGTGTACGTCGTGAGCGCCGCGGCGGCCATCCTGGTCCTCCAGAAGGTGCCCCAGGGCGGCGAGCACATCAAGGACATGCTCGTCGGAAACATCCTGGCCGTCTCGTGGCAAGACGTGGGCGTCACGGCGGCGCTTTACCTAGTCGTCGGCGCGTTCCACTGGGTGTTTCGAAAGAAATTCTTTCTCATCACGCTCGAGCCGGGGCGCGCCCGCCGCGAGGGACTGGCCCTGCGCTGGTGGGACTTTCTTTTCTACGCCTCCCTGGGCGTCGTGGTGACGTGGTCCGTCGCCATGGTCGGCGTGCTGATGGTTTTCTCCTACCTCGTGATTCCCGCGGCGGCCGCCTCGCTTCTCGCCGGGCGCACAGGGCCGCGCCTTGCGCTGGGCTGGATCATCGGGACGCTCGCGAGCGCCCTGGGGATCGCGGCGTCCTTCTTCTTCGACCTTCCGACGGGCGCCACCATCGTCTGCGTATTCGGCGCGACGCTCGCCGTTATTGTCCCCTGGTCGGTTTGGAAGAAGGGATGACGGATGACCAAATGACGGACTTGCTCCGCCGACCCCGCTACGCCGAAGCGGCTACGCGAAGGTGAGCAGCTGTTAGGGGCCAGCGAGCCCCGAGTTCAGCGGGTTCAGAGCGTTCTTCCTCCTTACTCCTTACTCCTTTATCCTTGCTCCTTGGCAGGGACTTGCTCCGACGGAGCAGATAGCAGTCAGCCGTTGGTAGTTAGCAGTTAAAAGTCTGGGCAAGCCCGTCAGGGTCGATAGGACAGGCAAGCTTTACCCCGCCCAGAGGGTGGGGCCGGGAGCCCGAGGATTTTCACAGATGTTCGCCCCAACCGTGAGGACTTTACCGCTAAGTCTTATGAATAAAGGGTTTTTCGCCAACCCGCTTGCACGCATACGTTCCACCGCGCGTCATCCCGACCGAAGCGGAGCGGAGGGATCGGTTTCCTTGTGGTGCGAGACCCGTCCTCCGCAGAAGCCTTGCTTCGGAGGGAGGAAGACGATTCCTCGACTACAGCCTCACCCCTGGACGGGGTTCGGCCTTCGCTCGGAATGACACCTGCGGAGCCTTTTCGTCCCTTCGTGCCCCCACAGCTGGCCGCGTTGCCCTGCCCCGCTCGTTATGGTAGGCTGAGTGTAGAATCCACTAGAGGCGGACACGATGCGGCAGGTCGTTCTTCAGGGAAATTTGCAATCGCTTGTGCTTCCGGACGTGCTGGGCTTCATCAGCGCGATTAAGAAGACGGGGGAGCTCGTCTTTCGCCGCGGGAGCGTCACGAAAACCATCTACTGGGAGAACGGGGAAATCACGTTCGCCGCCTCGAGCGACGCCGAGGACGCGCTCGGTTCGTTCCTGGTCCGAAACGGCATGATCAGCCAGACCGACAACCTGCGCTCCGTCTCGCAGGTCACGGCAGAGCGGCGTCAGGGAAAAATCCTCGTCCAGATGGGCCTCCTCAAGCCGCGCGAGCTCTGGTGGGCCGTCAAGAACCAAGTGCTCGAGATCGTCTATTCCATCTTCACGTGGGAGGACGGCGAGTTCGAGTTCATCGAGACCGACGAGGTGCGCGGCGAGCGCATCTCACTCGACGCCTCGACCATGAACATCGTCCTCGAGGGCGTCCGCCGCATGGACGAGTGGGCGCACATCCGCAAGCGCCTGCCCTCCAAGAGCGTACTCCTCGAAAAAGCGGCCGACCCGGACGAGGAGGACGTCTCCCTGACGGAGGACGAGCGCGCCCTCCTGCACCTCGTCGATGGCCGCCGCACGGTGCAGGACGTCATCGCCGAGCACCGGCAGGGCGAGTTCGCGACCCTCAAGCAGATTTTCTCTCTCCTTACGGCCGGCCTAGTCCGCGTCAGGGAGCAGCCCCGCGTCAAGGCGATCGCCGAGGACATGGACGACACCGAGGCGCTCTGGAACGTCGTCCAGGTCTACAACGTCATCTTCGCCTTCATCTACGCCGAGGCGAAACGCCTGGGAGACGGGGAGCCCGAGGAGCTCAAGCGCGCCCTGGCCCAGTTCCTCGACCAGAGCGCCGACGACCCCAACAACATCTTCCACAACGTGCACTTCGACCGGAGCGGCCGCCTCGACGAGCAGAGCCTCTTTGCGAACATCGCCGAGATTTCCGCCTCCGAGCGCGCGCGTGTGCTCGACGGCGCTCTCAACGACCTTCTCTCCTACGAGCTCTTCGAGATGACCAAGCACCTCGGCTCCAAGGAGAAGTCGCTTCTCTACCGCCGCATCGCCGAAGAGAAGCGGAAGCTGGCGAGAGTGTAGATGAAGGGTTAGTGGTTAGGGGCCAGCAACTAACGGCTGACTGCTAACAGCCAACTGCAAACGGCTACCTGCTAATGGCTAACGGCTTGCTTACGGGCAGGGCGCCGGGGGCGGCCAGCCGGGTTGGGCGTTGCGCTCCGCGCCGGCGTCGTCGCGGCCGCAGCTCGACTCGCTGACCGCATTCGCCGATGCCACGGCAATCCACGAATCGACCGGCACCGAGTAGCCCGTCAGCGTCACCGTCCCGTCCCCGTTCGGCGTAGCCGGCGATACGCACACCCGCCCGGGCGTCCCGTACCACGCCCCCAGGGCGTTCTCGTAGACCACGTACCCAGTCGCGCACGGAATCTCCTCCACCGTCACGGCTCCCGTCGTACCGACCATGAGCGGCGGCACGGCGGGCGAAATATCCGTCGCCGAAGGCTCTCCGCACGATGTGCACGTCGCCGACTCGCATCCGGCCCCGTCCACCACCACGTTGTCCACACCCCAGTACCAGTCGTACTCGCCTTCGTATCGCCACCCGAACTGGCAGTCCGCCGCCCCGGCGCACGTCGCCGTCGCGTCCAGCGTGATGGTTTCGACCCCCGTATCGTCGTTCTCGTTCCATTGAATGAGGTCAATCCACGCACCCCCCGTCAGCGTGCTCCTCACCCTCACCGTGCCGAAATCGTCGTTCGCCCCGTCCGATGCAAAGCCTTTGAAATAGTGATCAAACTGGAGCGTTACGGCGCTCGCCGCACTCGCGTCTATCAGCGGCGTGATGAGCTCCTCGTCCTGGATCGCACCCAAAAGCGCACAGTCGCTGTCTACCATCATATACGTATCCGCAAAAATCCCCCGCGCACACGGGTCCGCCTCCGTCCACGTGTCCGTACCGTTCCCTCCGTCCACAACCGTCCACGCCCCAGGAAGCCCAGCGTTGAAGTCTTCCGAAAGGAACGTTACGGGCCCTCCGGCGCTCACCGCCACCTGGAACAGAACGGAATTGGAATAAGGATTGAGCGCGGCGTCCGTATAAGTCAGGTCGAGCGT
>CP070701.1:189882-195944 GCA_020349885.1 Acidobacteriota bacterium | reverse complement strand
TGGGGGCCGCCATAGAGGTACCGGAGGCCGGACTCGAACCGGCACGGGGAGACAAATCCCCGAGGGATTTTAAGTCCCTTGCGTCTACCATTCCGCCACTCCGGCGCACCCTTATTGTACATGAAACGGGCGGGCCGGTCATTCCGGCGGGCGGCGCGGCACGCACCTCCCCGCGCCCCGTCACTCCTTTGCTCCGGCCCGTTTGAGAATTTCCACAATCTCGACGTGGTCCTTGAACTCGGCGGCCGTCAGGGCGGTATCGCCGTCTTCGTTCTTCGCGCTCAAGTCCGCACCCCCGGCGATCAAAGCTTTCACCACTTCGGCGCGGCCCTTCCATGCCGCCCACATCAGGGCGGTGCCGCCGTCTTCGCTCTTCGCGTCCACGTCCGCGCCCTTGGCAATCAGAGCTTTTACAACCTCGGCGTGGCCTTCCCATGCCGCCCACATCAGGGCGGTGCCGCCGTCTTCGCCCTTCACGTTCACGTTCAGGTCCGCGCCCTTGGCGGCCAAAATTTTCACCACCTCGGCGTGACCCATCCCCGCCGCCCACATCAGGGCGGTGCCGCCGTATTCGCCCTTCACGCTCACGTTCAAGTCCGCGCCCTTGGCAATCAGAGTCTTTACAATCTCGGCGTGACCCGCCCCCGCCGCCCACATCAGGGCGGTCACGCCGTCTTCGCTCTTCGCGTTCACGTCCGCGCCCTCGGCAATCAGAGTCTTTACAATCTCGGCGTGACCCTCCCCCGCCGCCCACATCAGGGCGGTGCCGCCGCCTTCGCCCTTCGCGTTCACGTCCGCGCCCTGCTTAATGAAATTTTCCACTTTGGCGGCATCCCCGTCCTCAGCCGCCTCGATCAGGTCCGAGTTAATATCTCCGTGGGCCGTCTGCCCGAAAAGCAGCGGGAGCATGAGCAGAAGCGTCTTAAGGAAAAAATTCATTTTCGTCATTTTTTTCACTCCGGGTTTGTTCGCATGGCCGTTACGTCCTGCTGGAAGCGCTCGCACATGAGGGGATTCTCACATACATTGGGCGTGGCATTCAACCAAGACGAAGGGGGGCGCGCGGCACGCGCCTCCCCGCGCCCCTTGCCTGTCCTGAGCCTTGGCTGCCGCAAGGCAAGCTTTGTCAAAGGAATGGGGGAGGGGAGAAAGCCGCGCCTTCTTTGTTTATCCTTTCCGCCCCTGCTATCCTGCCGTGTCACATGCCGGCAACGAAGAAAACCCAAACCGACGGCAACGGCCCGAAAAACGGCGCGGCGGCGATGGAGCCGGGCGTGGCGCCGATGGACCCGACCGTAGGGTCGGGCGCGTGGATGCTTGCGGCGCCCCGCCGCGCGTTTCGCTCGCTGCGGCACCGCAACTTCCGCCTCTTCGCCTTCGGGCAGGTGATTTCGCTGCCGGGCGCGTGGATGCAGACGGTGGCGCTGTCCTGGCTCGTCTATCGTATGACCGACTCGGCCGCGCTCCTCGGGGTCGTCCAGTTCGCGATGCACATCCCGATTTTTCTCTTCGGCCTATTGGGAGGTCTCGCGGCCGACCGCTTCCCGCGGCGCAGACTCGTGATGGCCACGCAGATGCTTCTGATGGCGCAGGCGTCGGTGCTCGCGGCGCTCGTGCTCACCGGGCGCGCGACCATCCACCATCTGATTCTGCTCGCGGCGGTTCTGGGCTTTGCGCTCGCGTTCGACATTCCGGCGCGCCAGTCCCTGCTCTCCGAGCTGGTGCCTCCCAAGGACCTCATGAACGCAATCGCCTTGAACTCCTCGAATTTCAACTTCGCGCGCCTCGTCGGTCCCGCCGCGGCGGGATTCCTGGTGGCGCGCTGGGGTGAGGGCATGTGCTTTCTCATAAACGCCCTTTCCTTCACGGTTATCCTTCTGGCGCTCACGCAGGTCCGCACGGTGGCGCACAAGCCCGCCGGCAGCGGGGTCTCTCCCCTTCAGCAGCTCGGCGAGGGACTCGTCTACGTGGCCTCGACGCCGCATGCGAAGGCGCTTTTGTCCCTCCTTGCGGCCGCGAGCCTCTGCGCTTATCCCCACATCGTGCTGATGCCCGTCTTCGCGCGCGACATCCTCGGGGGGGACGCCTCGACGCTCGGCACCCTCATGGCCGCAGCCGGCGGCGGGGCGCTCCTCGGCGCACTGTCGCTCGCCTCCCGGAGCAGCACGCGCGGCCTCGGGCGCACCGTGGCGCTCTCATGCGGCGGGTTCGGCGTGGCGCTCGTGGCCTTCTCGTTCTCGCGCTACCTTGTGCTCTCCCACCTGCTAATGGTCGCGGCGGGCTTCGGCATGATGAAGCACCTCGCCGCCACGAACACCCTCCTCCAATCCTTCGTGCCCGGCGAGCTGCGCGGCCGTCTCATGAGCATCTACTCGACAATCCTCATCGGCTTCGCGCCATTCGGGAGCCTCGTCACGGGATGGTTCGCCGACCAGTACGGTGCGCCCGCAGTGCTTGCCGCGTGCGGCGGACTGCTTGTCCTTAGCGCGGCGCGGTTCGCCGCGCGGATTCCGACGCTTGGAAAGGCGTGGAAGAATCTCTAGAGCCCATCCCAAAACCTATTTTAACCGCGCCCGTGAGGCTTGCCCCGAGCAAGGTCGGGGGGCGCGCGAAAAGGGTTTCGGGATAGCTTCTAGGAAAGAAGGCCCCGAGAGCTTCTACTTATAAAAGCTCGCCGTCCTTGTCAACCGCGTACTGCGGGTCCGATTCCAGGAACGGCCCCACGGCGCTGCTGTCCAGGGGCTTCGAGAAAAGGAACCCTTGGGCGTACTGGCACTTGATCGCCTTCAGGTGGGCCAGTTGCTCCGCCGTCTCCACGCCTTCCGCGATGGTTTCCATGTGCAGCGTGCGGGCGAGCGTCACGATGGTTCGGACGATGTCCAGGCTTCCGTCGGTCGCGCTCAGGTGGTCGATGAACGACTGGTCAATCTTCAGCCCGTCGAACGGGAAGCGGTGCAGATAGCTCAACGAGGAGTAGCCCGTGCCGAAGTCGTCCAGGTGGAACCGGACGCGTAGCGCCTTGAGCCGCGAGAGCGTCTCGGTGGCCGACTGGGTGTTCTCCATAACCGCGCCTTCCGTGACCTCCAGCCGCAGGTTGCTCGGGCAGAGGTCGATTTCCTGAAGGATTTCGCCGATTTGCGGCACCATATCGGGCTGGATGAACAATTTCCCTGAGATGTTTATGCTGAGGAAGAGCGAGGCGTTCTTGGGAAATTGCTCCTGCCATGCGCGCAGCCGGCGGCCCGACTCCTGGATGACCCAGAGGCCGATGGTGTTGATGAAGCCGGTTTCCTCCGCGATGTAGATGAACTCCTTGGGGGGAATCACGCCGCGCTGCGGGTGCTGCCAGCGCAGGAGCGCCTCGAGGCCGACGAGCTTTCCACTCTCAAGCGACACGATGGGCTGGTATTGGATCAGAAACTCGTTGCGCTCCACGGCCCGCCGGAGGTCGGTCTGCAGCTGGAAGGTGTCCACGGCGCGGGTGTGCATGGTTTCGTCAAAAACTTTGTGGCGGGCCCGGCCGAGCTCCTTGGCGCGGTACATGGCCGTGTCCGCGTCGCGCAGGATGTCCTCCGAGCGGTCGTATCCAGCCGCGCTGAAGGCGATTCCGATGCTCGCGGTGGTAAAGACCTGCCGCTCGCTCAAGATAAAAGGCGGCGCCAGCTCTTCCTGTATACGCTCGGCGGCCTGCGTTGCGTCGCTTGGACCCTCGATGTCGTCCAGCAGCATGGTGAACTCGTCCCCCCCGACGCGCGCGACCGTGTCTCCTGAGCGCAGGCACTTCTCCAGCCTTCGCGCGACCCCGACCAGCAGTTCATCCCCCACCGTGTGCCCGAGGCTGTCGTTGACGACCTTGAAGCGGTCCAGGTCCAGGAACAGGACGGCGAACGAGTAATCCTTGCGCCGCTTCGAGCGGGCGAGCATCTGCTCCATGCGGTCCGCGAGCAGCAGACGGTTGGGCAGGTCCGTGAGCGAATCATGCAGGGCGTTGTGGACGAGCTGCTCTTCCGCCTGTTTGCGTTCGGTGATGTCCTGCGCCACGACCAGGGCCGCCTTTCGCCCGTCGAATTCGAGCGTGTGCGAAACGACCTCCACGTCGATGAGCAGGCTGTTTTTCAGGCGATGCTTCATCTGGCCGCCGTGCCGCAGAGGCGAGCGGGGCTCTTGCATGCTTTCGAGAAGACGGCGCGCCTCCTCAGGCGGCCGGATGTCCGTAACCCGCATGTTGAGGAACTCGTCGCGCGAATAGCCGTAGTGCTCGACCGCGGCGTCGTTGACTTCGAGGAAGCGGAGCGTCTCCAGGTCGTACACCCACATGGGATGTGGGTTGTCGGCGAACAGGAGCCGGAAGCTGGCTTCGCTGTCGCGCAGCGCCTCCTCGGCGCGCTTACGGCGGGTAATGTCGCGAACGATGCCCTGAACGACCTTCTGTCCGGCAACCTCGAAGAAGCCGGACGCAACCTCGGCCGGGAAAATCTCGCCGTTTTTCCTTTTGAAGTCGATCTCGAAATTCGCGTGCCCGTCCCGGGAAATTTTTTGGAACGCACGCCGGGATGCCTCCTGCGCCTCCGGCGGATGCAGGTCAGGAATGCGAAACGCCAGAATCTCGGATTTCGAGTACCCGAACATGTCTAGCACTTTTCGATTGACGTCCATGATGTTGCCGTCCATGTCGTGGATGAAGATTCCATGGTTGGAGCGGCGGAAGAGGTTGTGGTATTTCTCCTCGCTGTCCTGGAGGCGGGCTTCCGCCCGTTTGCGCTCGGTGATGTCCTCGACCGTCCCCTCGTAGTAGACGGCACGCCCCGCCTTGTCGTAAACGGCGAAGGCGCTTTCCCGGACGTACAACGAGGTTCCGTCCTTCCTCGTCCACGAGGCCTCCAAGCCGGTAATCTGGCCCTCCTTTTCCAGGCGCTCACGGAAAAGAGAACGCTCGTACTCCGCCCAATAGCCGTCCTTTTCCAGATTGTGTTGCACAATTTCCCCGACGGAGTCGTAGCCCAGCATGCGGGCGAACGCCGGGTTCGCCATGAGGACGCGGCCGTCGGGAGTCGTGCGATACATGCCGATCATGGAGCTTTCAAACACGCTCCGGAAGCGTTCCTCGGATTCCACCAGCGCCTCCTCGGCCCACTTGCGCTGGGTAATGTCGATCCAGTAGCCGACGAACTCGTAGGGGTTCCCGTCGGCGTCGCGAACCAGCTTGAACTCGTCACGCATCCATCTGTACGTGCCGTTCTTGTGCAAGAAGCGATACTCGCTGGTTCCCCCGCCTTTTGCCACCGCATCTTCGAAATCCGAGTCCAGCCGCTCTCTGTCGTCAGGGTGCACGTACGTGTCTTCAAAGAATTCCGGATCGGTCAGGCACTCCTCCACGGGGTAGCCGAGGATGGAAAAGACGTTTTCGCTGACGGACTTCAGCAGGAAGTCTCCGGAAGCCTCGCAGGTGTAAATAATCGCCGGGCTGGAGCCGAGCAAATACTCCAGGCGGGATTTTGCGGAAACCAACTCCTCCTCCGCCCGCTTGCGCTCGGTTATGTCGATTTCGTAGCCGACATACTCGAGGGGATTCCCGTCGGCGTCGCGAACCAGCTTGTACTCCTCACGTATCCACCGGTACGTGCCGTCCTTGTGCGGGAAACGATACTCGCTGACTCCATGGTCTTTGCCTTCCGGGTCTTGAAACTCCAACATCACCCGCTCTTTGTCGTCAGGGTGCAGGTACGCGTAGCTGGCAAATTCCGGGTCGGCCAAGCATTCCTCCGCGGTGTAGCCTAGGATGGAATAGACGTTTTCGCTGATGAATTTCAGCTGGAAATCCCCGGAAGTCTCGGAAGAGTAGATGATCGCGGGGCTGGAGCCGAGCAAAAACTCCAGGCGGGATTTTGCCGAGATCATCTCCTCCTCCGCCCGCTTGCGCTCTGTGATGTCGATCTCGTAGCCGACGAGCTCGTAGGGGTTCCCGTCGGCGTCGCGAACCAGCTTGAACTCTTCACGTATCCATCGGTACGTGCCGTCCTTGTGCATATAACGATACTCGCTGGCTCCATGGCCCTTTTCCA
>CP070701.1:115119-189782 GCA_020349885.1 Acidobacteriota bacterium | reverse complement strand
GCTGGTGTCTGCCATGAGTAGGCTGTAGTAGCGCGCCAAGAGGCTCACGTCGTAGGCCAGCGTGAGATACGGAAGGTCGCGGCGGAGGCGCTCCTCGTTGATTTTCCGGAAAAGTATCCGTTCTTCCTCGTTGAGAACGAAGAAGCTTTCTTCGGGGTTCACCGAAAAAAGGCCGTGGGAAAAAAGCAAGAGGCAGAAGAAGACACAGAACATCCATGTCAAAACGCGGCACGCAGTGCCCCTGCGTGAATCGCGCCGCGAAGTTCTTTGCGTGTTTATTTTGTTCACATCCAACTCCGGCTTATTTTCGTGTCCACGGCGAGCGGAACGTTCAGCGCAAAAGCCTCTTCCATCAGCTCTTTCACCTCTTGGGCGACGCCTTCCGCCGCGTTCTCGCGCGCTTCGAGCACGAGCTCGTCGTGGACCTGCATGATGAGATGCGCGTCGTCGCGTGCTTCAAACGCCTCGAAGACCTTCAGCATCGCGCGCTTCATCAGATCGGCGGCGCTTCCCTGAATGGGCGTGTTGAAGGCCGCTCGTTCCGCGGCCTCGCGGACGACGCGGTTGCGGTTGCGAATTTCGGGGATGCGGCGGACGCGGCCGAAGAGCGTGTGCACGACGCCGGTCTCGCGCGCCGCTTTGAGCACCTCTTCGCGGAGTTCCGCCACGCCCGCGTAGCGCTCAAAGTAGGCGCGAATCATGGAGGCCGCCTCGCCCATTTCAACACCCACCTGTTTCGCCAGGCCGTAGGCCGACATCCCGTAGATGACGCCGAAATTTACGGTTTTCGCGCGCCGGCGCAGGTCGGGCGCCACCTCCCCGGGCTGGGCGCCGAGAATCTCCACGGCGGTGCGCTCATGGACGTCCTCGCCGCGCTCGAAAGCCTTCGCAAGCACGGCGTCGCCGCTCAGGTGGGCGAGGATTCGAAGTTCGATCTGTGAGTAATCCGCCGAAACCAGACGCCAGCCTTCCGGGGCGACGAACGCCTCGCGTATCCGGCGCCCTTCCGCCGTGCGGATGGGAATGTTCTGAAGGTTGGGCTCCGACGACGAAAGCCGCCCCGTCGCCGCAACGCACTGGTTGTAAGAGGTGTGGACGCGCCCCGTCTGGGGATGCGCGAGCCTCGGAAGCGCATCCACGTAGGTGGACTTGAGCTTGGTCTTCTGGCGATAGTCCAGGATTTTTTGGGCAATGGGATGCTCGGCCACGAGCAGCTCAAGCACCTCGGTCCCGGTCGAGGCGGCCTTGGTTTTGGCGGTCTTCTTGAGCACGGGAAGGGACAATTTCTCATAGAGAATCTTGGCGAGCTGCCGCGGCGAATTGAGGTTGAATTCCTCCCCCGCCATGTCGAAGATTTCCGCTCCGAGCGTCTGCAACTCTCCGCCCAGCTCACGGCCCAGCTCGCCCAGGCGCTCCGCGTCGAGGAGCACGCCATGCCGCTCCATCGCCGCGAGCACGCGCGTGAGCGGAAGCTCGAGCGTCTCGTAGAGGCTTTCGAGCAGCGGCTGCTGCGCGAGCCCTTTTTTCAGCTCCTCCCAAAGAGGAACGAGGGCGCGTGCGCAAAGTGCGGTGCCGGAATTGTCCTCCTCCGCCTCCTCGTAGAGCCCCCGGCGGGACGGCCGCTTGGGCATGGCGATTTCGCGACCCAAACGGCGCCGGGCGAGGGTCTCCACGTCATAGGCTCCTTCCTCCGGGTCGAGCACGTAGGCCGCGAGCATGGTGTCGGCAAAGGGTGGACTAAGCGAGGGGAAGAAAAGCAGCAGGCGCTTGACGTCATGCGTTGTCTTGAGGACGTCGGGATTCTCGAGAAACGCCGCGGCGCACTCGGCGCTCTCCGCCTCATCAAGGGCGAGCGAATAGGCCGCCCCGTCGTCCACGGCAAAGATCAACTCGCGCGGCGAGGCCGTGGCCCCGCCCGCCGCCGGGTGCGGCGAAATCCCGATTTGCCCCCGCGCCTCGGCGTCTTTGAGCAGCGCTCCGAGCGCCTTCGCGTCGAGCGTCCGGGGGGGCTCGTCGGCGGCAATCGGCACCGTTTCTTTCCCGGACGCCGCAGCCGGCGCGGGCACACCCCCCGTTTGCTGAGGCAATTTCTCCAAAAATTTCTGGAATTCGAGTTCTTCGTAAAGGGCGCGCAGCGTCTCAACGTCCGGCTCCCTTACGCGAAGTTTTTCCGGACTCCACGGCACGTCCACATCGGTGCGGACGGTCGCAAGCGTTTTTGAGAGCCGCGCCTCGTCGACGTGCTCGGTAATTTTGCCGCGGTAGCGCTTTTCCGCAAGCACGTCGCTCTGGCGGATGGCCTCCTCAAGCGAGCCGCAGCGGTGGATGATTTGCTTGGCACCCTTCTCGCCGATACCGGGCACGCCGGGAATGTTGTCAGTGGGGTCGCCCCATAGGGCCAGCACGTCGACCACCTGCGCGGGGCGCACGCCGAACATCTCTTCGACGCCCGCCTCGTCGAGGAAGCGCTCCCCCTCCTGCCTGTCGATGTAGAGAACCCGGACGTTCGAGCGCACGAGCTGGAAAAGGTCCTTGTCGTTCGTGACCAGGACGACGTCGTATCCGTCGGCCGCCGCCCGCACCGCGAGCGTTCCCATGATGTCGTCTGCCTCAAAGCCTTCGCGCTCGAGCACGGGAATCCGGCGCGCCTCGCACACGTGCTTGACGTAAGGAATCTGCGGCACGAGGTCGTCGGGCATCTCGTCGCGGCCCGCCTTGTAATCCTCGAACATCTCGTGGCGAAACGTCTTCTCCGCCCGGTCGAAGCAGCAGGCAAGGTAGGAGGGGCGGTGCGCTTCCAGCAGTCGGTTCAGCATCGTCACAAAACCGTAGATGGCGTTCGTCGAGAATCCCTTCGAGTTCGTCAGGCGGCGGATGGCGAAATAGGCGCGGTAGAGATGATGTGAGGCGTCCACCAAGAAAAGCGCCGGGCGCTCCTCGGACTTCATGGAGAGGACTCCGGCGCGGCGGCCAGGCGGTCGCGGTTTTCGAGAAGATAGCGGCGTAGCTTTCGTGCCGCATTGCCGCGGTGGCTTAGCGTATTTTTGGTCTCAAGCGGCACCTGGGCAAGGGTTTTTCCGAGCGACGGCACATAGAAGATGGGATCGTAGCCGAACCCACCGTTACCCGCCGCCTCGTGCGCAATCAGCCCCTCGACCGTCCCATGGAACACGGCGAGCACGCTTTCCCTTTGCGCCACCGCAAGCACGCACCGGAAGCGGGCCGTGCGCGCCTTGTCTTGCACGCCTTCGAGCAGGTGCAAGATCATGCGGTTCTTTTCATCGTACGAGACATGCTCCCCTCCGAACCGTGCCGAATAAACGCCGGGCCCCCCTTCCAGGTACTGCACCTCGAGCCCGGAATCGTCGGCGACGGTGAGGTGGGGCGTCGCGCGGCTGTAGTAAAGCGCTTTGCCGATGGCGTTCTCTTCAAACGTGCGTCCATCTTCGGGAAAAAGAGAAACGGAAGGAAGCTCCTTGAGCGTGAGAATCGGGTCAAAGCCCGTATCCGCAAGCTCGGCGCGTATCTCCCGCAGCTTCCCGGCGCTGGTGGTCGCCAAAACGAGCGTCGTCATCCCTTATTATGGGTAGAGCAAGGGAAGATGTCAAAACCGAGAGTCGGTCCCGCAGCCGGAGCGTCCCCCGCCCTATTTTCCGCCTATCCGATACCACACCGCGCCCAGAGCCAAGAGCGCGAAACCCCCGAGCGATTCGAGCGGGCGTTCGCGCAGCGTGTTGAGGGCGAGGACGACGCACACGAGGATGTAGCCCGCAGGCACCCACGGGTAGGTCCAGCGAAACGGGAGCCTTGCGCCGGCCGCGCGCTTTCGGAGCACGAAGAGCGAAGCGCAGGCGAGCGCCGTGAACAGGAAGCCCGCGAACATCACGTACGTGAAGAGCGCCTCGTAGCCCCCCGCAAGGACCAGAACGCACGACCACGCGCCCTGCACGGCCAGGAAGGTATGCGGCGTTCGAAAGCGCGGATGAAGCCGCGCGCGCATCTTGAAGAAAAAGCCGTCGCGCGCCATGGCGAAGAAAGCGCGCGGGCTCATCAAAATGAGCCCGTTCAAGGCGCCCAGCGTGGAGACCACGACGGCGGCTGCAACAAGCGAGGCCGCAAAATCCCCCCAGAGGTGCACCGCCACGCGTTCGGCCACGGGGACCACGCCGCGAATCACCTCCATGGGCACGGCGCGCACGTAGACCCAGTTCACGGCGAGATAGAGCGCCGTAACGAGCGCCAGCCCCGCGCCGAGCGCCGCGGGGATGGTGCGGCGGGGATTCTTGATTTCCTCGGCCGCAAAATTGAGATTAAACCAGCCGGCGTACGCCCAGAGCACGGCCACAAGCGCGACGCCCACCGCGGAGGCCGAAGCGGGCTGGGACGGCGGCATGGCCGCCGGGGCCGCGACATCCGAAAACGCCACCCCCGCTGCGGCAAAGACGGCAAGGGCCGACAGCTTGAGCGCCGCAAGGGCGTTCTGCAGGAAACTGCCGGCCCGGAGACCGCAGATGTTAAGAAGTGTGAGGACGGCGACGGCGGCGGCGGCGCTAAGCTGGCCCGCCGCAAGGTGCCATGTCCAGCCGTCGAAGGCGAGCGTCACCAGGACCCGCTCCATCGAGAAGGAAGGAAAGAATTTCCCGAAGTAATGGGAAAAGCCCGACGCGATGGCCGCGATGGAGCCGCACTGGAGGATCCAAAACAAGGTCCAGCCGTAGAGAAAGGCCGGAAGCGGCCCGAACGCCTCGCGGGTATAGACGTAGGCCCCGCCGGCCTCGGGCCGCAGAGCGCCCAATTGGGCGAAGGTGAGCGCCCCCATCGCCGAGAGAACGCCTCCCAGAAGCCAGACTGCAAGAATCCACCCGGAGGAAGGCAAGTGCCGGGCGATGAGGCCCGTGGTGAGGAAAATGCCCGACCCCACGATGGTGCCCACCACCAAGGCGGTGGAATCGAGTACGCCCAGTGCGCGCGGAAACTCTCCCCGTGAAGGTGACTTGACGCACGCCGCCATCAGGGGGAAAGGAAGGGGCGAGAGATACGAAAATCGGGATTAGGCGGGCGTTTCGGGCTTCTTTTTAAGATGCTTTTCAATCATTTCGACGAGGACGTTCTTCTTGACGGGCTTAAAGAGGTAGTCGTCGCAGCCCGCCTCGAACGCCGCGTCAATGTCGCTTTGGGAGCCCCGTGTCGTCACCATGATGACGGGAATGTCCGAGACTTCCGCGTCGTTCTTGATTAAGCGGCAACACTCAAAGCCCGTCAGCTCGGGCATGTTGATGTCGAGAAGGATAATGTCCGGTTTCTCCTGCTTGGTCAGCTTGTAAGCCTCGGTTCCCGTGGTCGCCGTGATAAACTGGTAGCCGGTGCCCGAAAGGAGCACCTTCTCAAAATGCAGAAACGACGCTGAGTCGTCCGTCAGGAGAACCTTGAGGCTTTGTTTTTCGTCTCCCATATTACTCCAAGAGATACACTACCCCCTCTCGCCTAGGATGTCAAGGCTTGCTTGCACATTCTCCAAGAGGGACGCAGGCGCTATTAATCCGTGCGAACGCGGAGGCCGCGGCGAGCCAGGCGTACGGGAAGGACGCGGGCGCCGGCCTGGGACAGGGCCCGTTCGACCAGCTCGCGCCTGCCCCTGCCTTCCGGAATCACGAAAACCACGCACCCCCCTCCGCCGGCGCCGCAGGCCTTGGCCGCGAGAGCACCCGATTCTTTCGCCAGAAAAATAAGGCGCCGCATGCGCTCCGTTTCGATCCCGCGCGCCAGCCGCCGCCTCGCCTCCCACTCCATAGCCATGGCCCGAGCCAGCCTCTTGACGCTCCGCTCAAGGATCGCCTCCCGCGTCCGAAGCGCGGCCTCGCCAATCGCTTGAAGACGACCACGAACCTTCAGCCGTCCTTCAAAAGCCGCCTTGAAGATGCGCCAATTGACAGACGCCGAAAGACGGCTTTGCCCGGTGTAAGCAAGCACAAGGGCGCTTTCAAGGAAAGAAAGGCCGTCGTGGGGAAGGGGCTCGCGCTCTACGGCGCCTCCCCGGTACCAAAGCGCCTGCGCCCCGCCGTACAGGGCCGGGTAGTAGTCCTGCACACCCGTGGGCGCGCCGATGACATGGCACTCGACCGTCTGGGCCTCGCGGACGAGATTCTTTCCGATTCGCCGTGGCCCGCCGCCGGCGTGCAGCGCCCGGCAAAAGGCCGCGTGAAGGGCGATGCCGAGGGCGGAGGAACCGCCTAAACCCGCGCCGCGCGGGGCCTCGCTCCCGATTTCAATGTCCGCTCCCCTCCGGCGCGCTTCGCCGATACGCCGGGACGGCGGCGCCAGGTGGTGCCGGGCGATGGCGGCCACAAGGGGGACCGGATTCTCTTTCGGAATTTTCTCCGCCGATGGAAAGACGGCGCATAGCCCGGGATCTTTCGCCAACACCCGAACCGCGGGGCTGCGGTGAAGCGTCAGCCTCACCTTCGCAAAAAGCGACAGCGCCGCGTTCACGGTAAGCGCGGGCGCGGCAAACACCTCCAAGGGATAGATGTCGATGGTGCCGCCCGCCAGGTCCACGCGGACGGGAGCCGTCGCTTCCCAACATATCGTCCTTTTTCGACGCATTCGTGACGCGTTTCCCCCGCCGCGCAGGTGTCAGGCTACACCAAAGCGCTCTCGCCTCCGCGAAGCCTTCGGCGGAGCGAGGTCGCCCCGGCGAGCACCGACGCAGCAGGCAAACAAAAAGCCCCGCTATTCACGGAGCTTGATAGGATGGCTTTTCCCGCCTTCCCCCGCACGTCAACAGTGCGTCAGGAGACGGCTAGGGAATCTGCGAGGGCGAAAAGGGACCGCCCGGATTGCCCTCGTACTCGATAAACGTGGCCTTCTCCCCGGTTACCGTACGATGCTCGGGATGGAAGTCGTTGAAAAAGGAGTGGAATTTGTGGAACACGGCATTCGCTCGGCGCACCGTCACCGGTCGATCGGGATAGGGCGTGACAAGCTCGATGCCTGCGTAGTGCACCAATTCGATCATGACGCCCTCGATCAAATCGGCCTCCGGCTGCCACCCTTCTGGGTGTTCGACCTTGAACGAGGTAAGCACGGCGATGGCTTCTTCGGCCGTCCAGCCGTCTCTGGGCTCTTCGGCCTGTATGGCAATACAGTACAGGATCGCAAACTCGCCTTCCGTAATGATGCGCTCTTCAAGCTTGCTGGGTTCGTCCACCTCCGCCGCCAGCGAAGGCACCGCCAGCCCGCAGGCCATAATCAATATTAACCATTTCTTGCTCATATCGAACCTCCAAACAGAGTTCAGCTTACCATGCCCTTTGGGCGGTGTCAAGGGGTTTTTTACGAATCAAAAAAGGTCTCCGATACCGCGTCCTGGGACCGGCGGCGTTTGCGGAAGCGCTCGACCATCGGCATCATGCTGTCCTTTTCCTTCTCCTCTTGCGAAGAGTAGTAGTAATAGTAGTACCCTCCGCCGTATCTGTAGTAGCGGGTGTAGTAAGCGCTCCGAAAATCCAAATCGTTGAAAACCGCGCCAATCACGTTCACGTTGATGTCCCGCATTTGGCCCAAGCATCGCTGCGCCGCGAGCTTGTCCACCTTATTGCGCCGAATCACCAGGCACAGCCCATCGCAGATCGTCGAAAGCACCACCGAATCGGCCAGCCCCAGCAAGGGAGGGGAGTCCAGAAGAACCCACCGATAGCGCTGCTTGAGTCTCGAAAGCAGGTCCTTGAATTGCTGGGAGCCCAAGATTTTGGGCGGGTCAGGGGGAATGGGGCCGCATGCAAGAACGTCCAGATTGGGGGCCACGTTTTGAATGTAGGTTTCGATGTCCACCGATTCGCTCTGCATCACGTAACTGGCGACACCGCCTTTCCGTCGATCAATGTTGAACTTGTTGTGAAGCATCGGCCTCCGGAAATCGCAATCCACCATAAGCACCCGCTCTCCCGCCGAAGCGAGGGTTTTTCCGAGGCTGCTTGTCACCGAGGTCTTGCCTTCCTTCGGCACGGTGCTCGTGACCAGAAGTGTATAATGCGCCGCATCGCCTCTCGAAAACAGAAGGGCGGTGCGCAAACTGTTATAGGCCTCGCGCGCCGTGCTTCGCCCCGTGCCTTCGGCTGCATGGGGAATCATGCTCAGGATGGGCAATTTGAGCGCTTCGATGTCATCCGGTGTTCGAACGGTCGTATCGAGATATTCCTTTAAAATTACCACTCCCGCGCTGACAAAAACGCTGAAGAGCAGGCTGAACAGGATGTTGAGTTTGATTTTCGGCGTGAACGGTACGGTCGGAACGGTCGCCCGTTCCAAGACGCTCACAATGTCCATCTGAAGGCCGTCCATGATGTCCCTATCCTTGAGGCGTTGAAAGATCAACGTGTACGCGTCCTCGGCGAATCTCACCTCCCGCTCGCTTGTTTCATAAGCGATGAGCTGCTTGTTCAGTTCAGCCGATTCAAGCCTCGCCTTTTCAAGCGCTTGGAAATACTGCTCTTCAAGAGCTTTCAAGCGCGCATGCTCCTTTTTGAGAGCTTTTACAAACATCTGAACCTCCTGGTTCAGATTCGCCTTAACCTCGTTCATCGTCGCGAGATGGCTCTGCATCATCGGGTGTTTTTCTTTATAGGTCTCCGCGAGGCTTGCTCGCTCGATCTCCAAGTTAATTAACTGGCTATGGAGGGTTGAAAAGGCAGGGGATTGGGCAATGACATAAATTTCCGAATAATCCCCCTTCCGCCGCTCCACCTCGCGAATCTGTTCCATCAAAACCTCTTTTTCAATGCGTTCGGTACGCGTGCCCGTGTACGCTGAGCTTAAGGAACTCAGCTTCGCGGTGTTAATGCTCTCGATGTCCTGGGGATTGTACACATCCGTTTCCGCAGCCGTTCCAAGGAGATTGGTTCGAGTTTGCTCCACCTCGCCGCGCACGGAATCCAATTTCTCCTGCAGGATGGAGTAGATGTGGCTCGCGGTTTCGTCAATGACCTCGAGATTGTAAGACGCATACGTTTCCGCTACGGCGTTCGCAATGTCCGCCGCCAGCTTCGGATCGCTGTCCACGACAATAATGTCCAAAATATGCGATCTTTCCAACTGCTTCGCTTGAACCCTGCTGCGCAGGACGGCTGCAGGATTCCCGGCGTTTTTAAAACGCGGGTGTTCACGAAGATGGGGGAATCTTTCAAGGACACGTTCGGCCATCCCCGTGCTTCGTATCACCAGTTTTTGCGAATTGATGAAGGTTATCATATCGTACGCGCTCTGCGGCACCAAGTTGTCCTCCACGCTGTGCAATCCGCCGCCCATGATGTTGGGAAGCCGCGCCTTTATGAGGACGCGTGCCGAGGTTTGATACATGGGGGTTTTGCTGAAGGATACAATCGCTACGGTTGAGACGATCACCACCAAACAGGTTGCGACGATCCAGAGGTTCTCCTTTAGAATCGCCCACGCATCCTTGAGATGCATTTCGCGCACAATAGTGCTTTGCCGTGTCAGCATGGTTTTTTTCTTCTTAGATAATACGGCGTTTGACGACGATCAGGTCTTCGGGCTGGAGAGGAATGTCTTTGCTCTTTCCCTTCTTAATGCGGTTTAGGTTTATATTATATTTCTTCCGTTCGCCATCCGGCGCGGTTCGAATGAGTTGAAGGTTGCGGGCGCTGCCCCACTGTCCGACTCCTCCCGCCTCAAGAATGGCGCGGTGCACCGTAAGATGTTCCTTATATTCATACACGCCCGGCTCGTCCACTTCTCCCGAAATGTAAAAGTAAAGGGAAGTTTTCGGCACTTCAATAATATCACCGGAAAAAACATAAATTTCCTGGTAGGGAGAACTCAGAACTCCAAACAGTTCCTTAACGGGAACCTGAAGCACCGTCATCTCTTCGCCAATTTTGCGGGACAAATAGACATTCCTGGCTTCCTCGACCTGTTCCGAATCCCCCATGAACCCCTCTGCTAACCCGCCCGCCTCAATCAATGCCTCGGGCAGGGTCATGGGGATATGAAAAAAAATTTTCCCGGGACGTTGAACCCTGCCCCCGACGAATATCCACCGACTCGCGTATTGCGTCACGACGACCTTCACCTGAGGATCGACCAGATAATCCCGCGCCAAAGTCTCTTGCAGGTGCCGCTCAATTTCGGCCGCCGTGCGGTCTATTAATTGCACCTCACCAAGGAAGGGATAGTTCACGTAGCCTTTGGACGGCACGTTCAACTCCATGGAAAGATCCCCATGCCCGTATACCGAGATTGAGATTGCGTCTCCCTCGTCAAGCCGATACTCGGAAGGCGTCGCGGCCAAAAACAGTGAAAGAATTTCGTCGTGGGGCTTCACCATCCACGAATTCGCCTCGGTGTCGGGAGGCAGGGGTCTTTCCAAAGCGGCAACTGAATCCTCACGCTCAAAAGCGATAGTCAACACCTTGCCACGGGGCTCCACCCAAGCGAGCGACACGCCACGCACAACGTCAAATTGGCACCGCACGACTTTTTCGGGTCCTTTAATGAAATACACCTTAACTTGTTTCAGAATCTCATTGTTGAGCTCGTACACTTGTTCTTCGGCCTCGAATCCTGAAAAGTCAAATTGGATTTTTCCCGTTTTTGTTTTACTCTCGTAAATAAATCTTTTCTCGACCGCTCTGGACGCGTGGATCTCCACGCGAAATAAGTTTTCCTTCTGGGCAAAGCGAAAATCCGTCAACACCCCCCCTCCCCTGGCTCCGAGGCACAGAATTACCCCCCCTATCACGCCCAATAGGGCCATGGAACGCCCCTTTCGTATCCGCCAATCAAACCACATGGGTTTATTATACCAAAAAAGAAACCGAAAAAATAAGAAAAAAATCTTCCCGCGGCAAAGGGCAGGCCGGCGTCGATAGCGTTACGGGGCAGCCGGGGCCGGCCACCACCTCAAAGAATCGCGACATTACAACTTTCCTGATAAGCGGTTCAGGTTACAGCGTGGCGATCCCCTGTTTCACTCTGGTATGGAAACCCTAACCGCGTTTTTAGAACCGCATGTTTCATGGAATACAGCAGCAGGAGCTTTCGGCAGAAATTGCTTGCTCCCCGTGCTTTCTACCGGAAACCTTCCAGCGGTTACCAACCGCACCCTACAACGTCAAAGTATTTACCACCCCACCTGCACTTGCACCGTGTAACGGTTGCTTACGTAGCTGTAGGCGCCAATGGAGCTGTCTCTGTCTTGATATGTATAGTTGAAGCGCGCGCTTCCACGCTCAAGAAAATACATTCCAACGCCCACCTTCACGCCTGAAGTATCGTCGTCGCGCCTCTCTCCCGGAAACTCCGTGCTTAGAGCAGGATAACTGTTTTGCTGATAACTTATCCCCAGAGACCAGAAGGTGACTTGGGAAAGGTTTTGGGTCACCGTTAACATGCCTGTCGCCGAAACATAATAGTTGCTTCCCAGGAAGGAAGATTGATTTTCCGCTCGGGAGAAATTTGCCACCGCCGTGGTTTTCGGCGAAAACCGATTGTTGAGCTGGAGCCCGTACACAAGGCCGCGATATTGACCCTGCCCTGCAGAAGCTTGGCCGGCGGTTTGAAATTGGTCATAATGCGACCTTCTGTAGCCCACGGATATCTTTCCAGAAAGCGTCGGTGTCAAGCCCTCTCCCAGAGAGGCTTGAATGGCCTCGGCTGTCGATTTGCGTTCCTCATCCAGGCCTTGAGCGCTTCGATCCTGCTCCACCCAGGTACGGCTAGCAGAAATTTCAAACTTGGTTAATGGACTAATCTCAAGATCCATGCCTAGGTACGCCCTTCGAGTAGTGTAATCGAAAAAAGCTATGGGTTCGCTCGCCGTGGCAGGCTCGTCAAAACGCACGGTGGTAAAAGCCCCTCCCCCAACAACTGCAAGCTGCCGCTTAACCCGTTGTCGTACCTGCAGCACCATCGTATTCGAGACGAAAGGCTGGCGTCCCCACACCACCTCACGATTTTTATCAAATGCCTCAGTGTACAGCGTGGTTCGCATATAGCGGTCCTGCGCGGTAACGGTCATTCCGCTGCTCAGGATAAGTCGCAAATCCGCTATGGCTGTATGCGTCCAATTGTCCCGCATCGCGTATTCGTCGTACTCACGGTACTCGCCCGCATACCCCACACGAAAGTAACTCGTCAGAAACGGCATCTCAACCATAATCTTGGGACGAACCGCATAGCTGGCCGATTTCACCCGCCTGACGTAACTAGGGGTCAGAAATAGATTGTCTTCATATTGATAAATAAGCTCAAGGGTGGGATAAATGACAAAGTTGCCCGCCGGAATCCCCTGCCCTGCATTCCCTCCAGGCAAGCCCGATCCTGAATCAAGCGCCTGCACCGTCCCCGCAGGCACCATCATCAGTACAATAATTACGAAACGAATCCACCTAGACGGCATGTCACACTTTCAGCGACGAAAGCTTCTGCAGCTTCCCCCACAAACCTCCATAGTTTCCCACATAAAGAAGCTTCAACATTAGCACACCTCAAGTGCCGTTGTCAAGCTTTTTTAAGGCGGAATTTTTTCCTTTTTCAGGCTTCCCAAGGTGGCGGGCACCTCCCTCTATGAAACATGCAAGCACCAAGCCACGCTGCGCTCCTCCACGCCGACATGAGGCATCCGACCCCGGGCGGGCTTGCTCAAAGCAACGGCCCCTGGCCGCTCGGACGGCTTGCTCAGCCAACGCCTGAAGTGAAATTCGTTCTTGTTTACAGAGAGTTACAGGACGCGTGTGGTTGATCAAAAGGAGATTAACCGGAAAGACACAAAAATACGGCGTGACGCTTCTTTGCTTCGTGAAGCCACCGCTCCACAGCCGGAGAATGAAGGGCAATTTCCGTAGCAACAGCTTTTTCCGGCCCCTGCCCTCCCCCTCCCAAGGCATGCACGAGATATAGTCAGCCTTTTCTTCCGCCCCCTCCACCCGCGCGATAGCAGCGTTTCGACGAGGTGCGAGCCGACAAAACCGCCCCCCCCCAAAAACCGCAGCACAGCGCTTTCGTTCGCTCATCCCGCGAGCCCCGGCCATGTTTTCCTCCAACGCTGGACCTCCCCACGAGGCTCGCTACCGTAGCGAAGCCATTTACAAAAACGAGGAAATTCCGCGCCCAAGCTGGCAAGAGGGTGATCACAAACAAGAACGTTTACCAACTCCTTACGCAACCTGGGTACCGCTTCAATATGTTTCCAGCTTGAGCGAGTGCGCTTGCTATCACACACAATCCATTTTTCCAGCGCCGCCTTCCGAAAGGGAGATATAGGATACCGATCAAGCACCTTATCAAGAACCGTATCCGGTGTCCAAAGCGCAGCCATCCTCAGAGCCGTGTAGAGAACAGTACGCATCCGCCATTTTTCCGCTCGCGCCGTTAACACATCCACGTCCACGGGCAAGGTTCGCAATACCTGCGCAAAATCGTCCCAGCGAGTCCAAGGAAGCGCAAAATAGCTCTTCGCCGCATGCAGAGCCAAATGCAAGAGCAAATCCTCGGGGCAAAGGACACGAAGGGCCTCCCCTTGCCACGGCACGCTTCGTTGCCATACGCCGCCAAGGTCAATACGATAGCGATGGGAAGGAGCAAGGTGCCAGTGAATGTCCAGAAGGAAATGCGTCCGATCGGCACAATGGACCACGGGCACCTCGAAATAGCAGCGTTCAAGCCAGTGCTGCAGTTTCGGCGGCGGGGGACCATATCCAAGCCCATATGCCGTTTCCATCACGCTTTTCACATCGCAGGGGCGGCAAAGGATGTCAATGTCTCTAAAAGGGCGCTGAGTCACGCTCTTATAAACAGCCTGGGACAAGTAAACTCCTTTCAAGAAGATACACGAAATCCTTTTTTCTCCAAGGGCACGCACCAGCTTTTGGAATTCCTCCAGCATATAGGCAAGGCGAGTCTGAATTCTCTTGTGCTTTTGCTCAAGCACTTCCAACACTTCGGCGGGCATGAAAATCACTTCGGGATGTGCCGACAAGTGCTCGCGCACGTACATTACCGCATCGGCGTCCTGAACGTGCTGCAGCCATACCTGCCATTCGGCCACGGAGAGCGAGGCGTGCCTTTCCCGAAGAGCCTCAAGGCGCTCCTCCGGAGCCCCGCAAAGAAGGGCATCCAGGTACTCGGAGCAAAGAACTTGCACCTGTGGGCTATCCATGGCTTTGGGCCGTTACGTCTGCGCGATTCGAGCGGGGGCTTTCCCACGCAGGTTTCTGCGTGCGCGTGGCAAAGCGCCAGAGGCCGACCACGGAGGCGGCGTTGACCACGACGAAATATAGAGGGAGATAGAAGAAAGGCACGCGCCGAAAGCCCGGCAACATTCCCAAAAGGGCGCACCCGTAGAACAGGGCTTGCACGCCGAGGACAAACGCCCATTCCGGGCGGGCCGGCGCGAGGGCCGCGCTTCCCGACAATATGCCCCCCAAAAACACCGGCACCAGCCAGCGAAGGATCTTGTGCGAGAGCATGCGAAGCGTCCGCGCCGGCCGCATGCGCCCCAGCCGCAGAAACGCCACTTCGGCGCAGCCCGCGATAATCCGCGCTTTTCGCAAAAATTCCTCCACGTGCGTGCCGACGCTGCTCTCCCAGGCGCGGACATCGCGGTCGTAGACGACCCACGCTCCCTGCTCCGCCACATCCTCCGCGGTCTGAAAGTCGTTGGCCGCCCGGGGAGAAAGGGGGCGAAACAACTCGCGCCGAACGGCAAAAAGCGTGCCGTTGGGAGAAAGAAGCGCCCCTCGGCGCCCTTCCCACTCCCGCAGGCGGCTCTCGTAGAGCCAGTAAAGGTTTTCACCACGGCTCGAAGGCGTGCGGGCGTCCCGATAGCGAAGCTCTCCGCACACGCAGCCCACGCGCGGGTCGGAAAAATTCCGGACAAACTTCCTCAAGGCATCGCCCTCGTACATGACGTTCGCATCGGAAAAGGCGACCACCTCGCCCCTGACGCGTGGCCACGCGCGGTTGAGCGACTCGCTCTTCCCCAGGCGTTCGCCGGTTTCGTGGACCTCTATGCGCGGGGACTTTTCCGCGATGTCCGCCGTCGCGTCATCCGAGCCGTCGCTGACCACCAACGCCTGAAGGCGTTCCTGGGGATAGTCCAGCGCGAGGGTGTTCTCGAGCTTCGCGGGAAGAATCCCCGCTTCGTTGTGCGCCGATATGACCAGTGTGAGCGAGGGAAGGTATTCCTCGTCCCGTTTCCACGCCCGCGGCTTCACACGCGCCGCAAACCATGCCAGCGTCGGATAACCGACGTAGACGTAGGCGACCAGAATCAAACAGGCCCAGAAAAGCGATTCCATAGGAATGTTTCCCGCGGTTTTTCCTACAGGATGTCCCCGTTGCGGAAATACTCGACGACGTCGCGCAGTATCTCCTCTACGTTCTTGGTAGGCTCGAAGCCGATAAGGCGGTGCGCCTTTTCGATGCTCGGTACGCGGCGATGCATGTCCTCAAAGCCCTCCTCGTAGGCTTCGTCGTAGGGAATAAGCTTTATCTCGGAGCGGCTGCCCGCGACACTCTTGACCTGGCGGGCGAGCTCCAGAATGGCAATTTCGGTGTTGTGCCCCACGTTTATCACGGCCCCCACCGTCTTGTCACTCTCCATCAATGCCGAGAGCGCCTGTACCCCGTCATGAACGTGAAGGAAGGAACGGCTCTGCGTTCCGTCCCCGAAGACGGTGATGGGCTTTTCCTGAAGGGCCTGCTTTGCGAACGTCGGGATTACCATGCCGTAGCGGCCGGTCTGGCGCGGCCCCACGGTGTTGAAGATGCGGGCGATTACGACGGGGAGTTTCTTCTCTTTCCAGTAAGCGAGCGCCAAAAATTCGTCGATGGCTTTAGAGCAGGCGTAGCTCCACCGCGACTTGTTGCTCGGACCGAGCACCATATCGTCGCTCTCGACGAACGGGACTTTCGAATTCTTTCCGTAGACTTCGGACGTCGAGGCAATGAGCACCTTCTTTTTCTTATGGTTCGCAAGCTCAAGAATAACCTCCGTGCCTTTGATATTGGTCTCGATCGTGTTGACCGGGCTTTCCACGATGAGCCGAACGCCCACCGCCGCCGCCAGATGAAAGACCACATCCGCCAGATCCACGAGCTCCGCAAGCACTGGGCGATTCATGATGGAGTCGATGACGTATTCGAAATTGGGCTTCTTTTTTAAGGCCTCGATGTTCTGCATGCTCCCCGTCGACAAATTGTCCAACACGGTCACCTTGTGCCCTTGCTTCAAATAGTGCTCGGCGAGGTGGGAGCCGATGAAGCCCGCTCCTCCCGTAATCAACACGTTCATGTTTTGGTCTCCTTACGCTTTTTCCGAAGCGCCGCCGCATGCGCAAGCAGCACCCTTTCGAGAACGACGATCACACCGAACGTCATCAGAATTTGAAGGAGCAGGATGAAGCTCGTCCTCGCATCCGCCCTGAGCAGCAGCGTGGCGTTGATGCCGATGCACAGTGTCAGCAGATAGATAAAGAGCACCGCCTGCTTCGGCGAAAAGCCGAAGCGCATGAGCCGGTGCACGAAGTGATTCTGATCGGCGAGCACCGGCGAGCGACCCTGCGCAAGGCGAATCGCAATTACGGAAAACGTGTCGTAGAGCGGAATGCCCAAAATCAGCAGGGGGATCAAAATCGGGAGCAGCCAATTTTCCCCGGCCGCGACGTCCGTCGTGAGAAGCACTGCCACGGCGAGAAGATACCCGATGAGCATGCTGCCCCAGCTTCCCATAAAAATGCGCGCCGGAGGAAAGTTGTAACGGAGGAATCCGGCGACCGCTCCCGCCAGCACAAGCAGGAAAACCGCCGGGAGCGGCTGACCGCCCAACGCCATAACCCACGCCAAGAGAAGCGCCGCGATGGCCCCTACGCCGGCCGCCAGCCCGTCAGCGCCGTCCAGAAGATTCATCGAATTCGTAATCCCCACAATCCAGATTACGGAAACGAGCCAAACCAGGGGTTGGGGAAAAACTGCAATGTCCGGCTTGATCCCGATGGCTACGACCGCGACGGCGATTAGAATTTCGAAGAGGAACCGCATCCGAATTGAGACGCCCCGCACGTCGTCCAGGAGACCGAGCGCCGAGATGAAAGCCGCTCCCAGAAAAATCGTCCACATCCTCCCCGAAAAGGCCCAGATGCCATGCAAATAGGAGCGGTAGAATTCCGGCACGACCGTCTGCACGAATCCGCTCTGGGCCATCATGGGTTGCACCGCGTAGTGAAACGCCACCACGGCCACGATGGCGCAGAAGATCGCCCCGCCCCCAAAAAGGGGAAGGGGCTCCGTGTGAAGCTTTCGCTCCCCCGGATGGTCCATCACCTGAAATCGTAGGGCGAATCGCCGAAACAGCGGAACGAGGAAGAGAGAAACCCCCGCGCTCACGAGGAAAAAGTAAAGGTAAATGAATCGCCACCGGATCATGGTGTTTCCCTCATGCCGCCGCCTCCAAAAGCGCCGCATAACGCTCGGCCTGTTTCTGGCGGCTATAGTGCTTCAAGACGTAGGCGCGCCCCGCTTCCCCAAGACGGCGCCCCTCGTCCGGGGCCTGCAAAAGAAGGTGGATGGAATCGGCGAGCGCGGCTCCGTTTTCTGGCTCGAACGCGTACCCGCAGGCGGCCTCCTCGACGAGGCGCCGCGCCTCTCCCTGTACACCAAGCAAAACGGGCCTCGCGGCCGCCATGCCCTCGAACAACTTCGAGGGAACGGTAATCTCAAAAAGGGGAAGTTTTCGCAGGGGCACCACCACCGCATCGGACGCGGCCAGAATCGCCTGCGCCCGCTCACGCGGCTGTTCGGGCAGGAAATGGACGTTGGCGAGGCCCCGCGCCCGGGCCTGCTCCTTGAGGGCGTCCTTGCGGGCGCCCTCTCCGACCATAACAAATTGCACATCCGAACGCTCCCGAAGCTTTTCCGCCGCGTCGAGCACCACCTCCAGGCCGTGGCTCATGCCGTGCGTTCCTACGTAGGCCACGAGGAATTTCCCGTCGAGCCCCAGCTCGGAGCGAATCGAAGAAGCTGGACAAGGAGACCGGGAATCCACGCCGTTCGGAATCACGCCCACCTTGTCCGCCGGGATTCCGCGCCCCACGAGGTTGCGCTTCAGCCCTTCCGTGACCACCACCACGCGCACGGCGCGGTGATAAAGGGCAAGCTCGACGCGTTCCAGCCACCGAATGAACCACCCTCTGCGCATGGCGCCGACCTCGACGATGACCCGCGGCCACAGGTCGCGTACTTCGAACACGAACGGACATCGCTTGAGGCGGCTGAGGCCGTAGCCCGCCAAGGCCACGAGAAGCTGCGGGGAAGTGGCCACGAGGACGTCCGGACGCGGTGCAAGCCACATGCCCAAAAGCATCGACGACAGGAAAAACGAAGCGTAGCTAACGGCGCGCCTGAGCCCCCGGTTCGGCGTGGCCAGAACGTAAGTGCGTATCACCCGAACGCCATAATGCCGCTCCCGAGCCCAGAGACGCCAACGATAGTGCGGGGGCTTGACGCCCGTCGGATGATGGGGAAACGCCGTGAGAACGGTAACGTCATGGCCCGCGTTCGCCCAGTGCCTCGAGAGCTCGCAGACCCGGGCCGACGGAGCCCCCATCTCCGGCGGAAAATACTGGCTGAGGTAGAGAATTCGCATAAGAGAGCCTGAAAAAATTAGTCGGCGAGTTCCGCGAGCACCCGCACGATCCTCTGGGCCGCGCGGCCGTCCCATTTTTCGGGGATGCGGCCCCGCTTGCCGCGCCCCTCAAGAATGGCCTCTCCCTCGCGCACAATACGCGCGTGGTTCGCCCCGACCAAGACGTTTGTTCCCTCCTTGACGGTTTCCGGACGCTCGGTGTTCTCGCGAATCGTGAGGCAGGGAATACCGAGCGCGGTCGTTTCCTCCTGGATGCCGCCCGAGTCGGTCATCGCGAAAGAGGCATGCGCCAGCAGGTAGAGAAATTCCAAATACCCGAGCGGATCGGTAAGTGTGAGATTTTCCTGGCGCTCCATCCGCTCCAGCAGGCCGAATTTTTCCGCCATATCCCGCGTGCGGGGGTGGACCGAGAAGATTATGGGAATGCGCTTGCCCAGCTCCTCGAACGCGTCCAGGATTTCCTCGAACACGCGCGGCTGGTCCACGTTGGAGGGGCGGTGCAGCGTTACGACCGCAAATTGGCCCATCGACCGCCCGTCCAAAAACGCCGGGCGGCGCGCCAGCTCCCGGTGCCGCATAAGGGTGTCGATCATCGTGTTCCCCACGAAGAAAATCTTTTCGTCCGGGATTCCTTCCCGCCGTAAATTCTCGCATGCCCCGCGCGAGGTCGCAAACAGGAAATCCGACAGAGCGTCCGTCACGAGGCGGTTGATCTCCTCGGGCATCTCGCGGTCGTGGCTGCGAAGGCCGGCCTCGACATGGGCCGTCCGGATCCCCATTTTCGCCGCCGTCATGGCGCATGCCGCCGTCGAATTCACGTCGCCGACCACCGAAACGACGTCGGGGCGCCATTGCTCGACCACCGGCTCGAACCGCTTCATGATTTCCGCTGTCTGCCGGGCATGGCTCGCCGAGCCCACCTCGAGATTGACGTCGGGCTTAGAAATGCCGAGCTCGTCGAAAAAAAGCTTTGACATGGGTTCGTCGTAGTGCTGGCCGGTGTGCACCAGGAATTGCTCCATGGGCCGCTGCGTGTGCTCCCGGTTGTAGTGCACCACCGCTTCCATCAAGGGCGCAATCTTCATGAAATTGGGACGTGCGCCCGCCACGTGAATCACCCTCATGGAACAGGCTCCTCCATCAAGATTTTCTCCCCGGTGCGGAGCGAATCCAAAACGCGAAACGTCACTTCCGTCGTATGCGCGGCCTCGTCGAACGGCACGGGCGACTCCCCACCCTTCGCGATCGCGTCCACGAAACACCGCAATTCCTCCCTGTGGCCCTTGTCCTGTACCGAAAAGCGCGTGGTGTCCGTTCTATCCTTGTAGCCCAGCGTGACGGCCCGATAATCGTCGAGGTGGGCGTAACGCCTCTCGCCGAAGACCTCAACCCGCTCCTTGGCCACGGTTTCCGGGCCGCATGCGAGATAATGAACGGTGCCCACGGAACCGTCCGAGAGCGAAAGCGTGACCGCGATGCTGTCTTCGTTCACCGCGCCGGGGTCCGCGCTCTTGAGGCTCTCGGCGTAGACGGAACGGGCGTCCGACCCCGTGAGATAGAGAATCCAATTGACGAAATGGCAAACCTCGCCCACGATGCGCCCTCCGCCTTCGACGGGGTCGTGGACCCAGTGCTCCTTGGGGATGAAGCCGGCGTTCACCCGATAGTGGATGAAGAGCGGCTCCGCGCGCCCGGAGAAGTGGTCCCGTATCTTCTGCGTCGCCGGCGCGAACCGGCGGTTGAATCCGACGCTGAGAATCGCGGAGGCGCGGGCGTACGCTTCGACCATGGCCTGTAGTTCCTCGTCGTTGAGCGCAAGCGGCTTTTCCAAGAAAACGTGCTTGCCGCGTCGAAGCGCCTCCTGCGCGAGCGGGACGTGCAGGTTGTGGCGCGTGGCAATGAGAACGGCGTTGGTTTCCTCGTCCTCCCACACGTCGTTCGCGTCGTTTCCGGCGAAAGCGAAACCGTACTGCGAGGCGACGCGCTTCGTCGGAATGCTCTCTGCGGTGACCAGACCGCGGAATTGGACGGTGCCCAGTTCGCGCAGCTTGGGAAGGAGCACCCCCTGCGCGAAATTGCCCGCGCCGAGAACGCTCATTCGCACTGGTGCGGCCGGAGCCACCCTGCGCACGGGGAACGTGACTTTGGTCTCGAGGGGTTTTTTGGCGTCGTAGGTAAGGACGAGGCCCAAGTAAGATTCTTTGGATTCTCCCGTCAGCAAGGCGTAGGCCTTCTGGGCTTCCTCGATGGGAAAGCGATGGGTGGTAATTCTCTGTAGGCGAACCGCTCCTTCCGCCACGAGGCGCAAAAAGTGCTCCATGTTGCGGCGCTCCGTCCACCGCACGTAGCCGTAAGGATAATCATTTCCTTTCTCCTCGTATTCGGGGTCGTAGCGGCCCGGCCCGTAGGAGCGGGAAAGGCGCATATCGAGCTCTTTCATATAATAGGGCTGCCGCGGCACGTTCAATCCCATGGCACCCACGACGACGACGCGCCCCCTCTCGCGCGTAATCTCTCCGGCCAGCTCAATCGGGTCGTTGCTCGTCGTGGAGGCCGTCAAGATGGCGGCGTCCACGCCCCGGCCGCCCGTAAAGCGCTTGATTTTATCCTCAACCTCGTCCGTTCTGGAAAGCGCCAAGTCGGCACCGTGCTCCTGGGCGAGCTTGACCTTTTCCTCGTCGAGGTCCACGCCCACCACGCGCACACCCGAGGCTTTCAAGATCTGCACCGCGAGCTGACCGAGCAGCCCCAGGCCGACGACCGCAACGCTTTCCCCCATCCTCACATCGGCCTGCCGGACCCCCTGCATGGCGATGGCGCCCACCGTGACGTACGCGGCGTCCTCGTACGAGACGCCGTCGGGAATCCGCACACAGAGGTTTTTGGGAATAAACACCACCTCGGCATGGTTCGCGTAGGAGGCACCGGCGCATGCCACGCGCTCCCCGACGGAGAATTCGCCGAGCCCGGGAGAGGCGGCCAGCACCTCGCCCGAGCAACTATAGCCCAGGGGTGTCGAGGCGCCCATGCGCGCCCGCACCTTTTGAAGCGTCGCGCGCCACCCTTGGGTGCGCACCATCTTCAAGACGCGCTGCACCAAATCGGGGCGCTCGCGGGCCGTCGTGATGAGGCTCTTGCTCCCAACGCTTATCGTGGCGCGCTCCGTGCCCGCGCTGATGAGCGACGCATGGTTTCGCACCAACACGCCCTCGCCCCGAATCATCGGCGCGGGAACTTCTTCCACGACCACCCCCGCCTTCGGCTGCTGGACTACTTGTTTCATAAGATGTCGGAGTTATAACAAGAGATTATCTTAACAAAAGGGGAAAAGGGCCTGCAAATGAGTCTTGAATTAACGGCCATCACGCGCGCGGCTCCATGTTGTGAATGCATCCAGCAGCCGCGCAATTTCGGTATCCACGGAAAAATCCTTTATCCGTTCCTGCCTCGCTTGTCGCAACCGCTCTCGCAGCGGTTCGTCGAAAAGCACTCGATGGATGGCCTTCGCCATGCCCTCCGCGTCCCGCGGCTCGACGTACAGGGCGGCGTCCCCAGCGACTTCCTGAAATACGGGAATGTCCGAAAGCACCATCGGGAGGTTCTGCGCCATTGCTTCGAGTATAGGATAGCCGAAGCTTTCCTGCAAAGACGGAAGCACCATCAGACCGGCATTCCGGTACCATTCTCTCACGGAAGACGGCAGACATTTTCCTGCAAAATGCACACGCCCGCTCAGGCCATGGCTACGCACAAGCCGCTGCAAGCGTCGGAAGTACCCTCGGTGAAAGACCTTTCCCACCATGACCAAATCATGGGGAAGCCGAAACCTGCGAATCAGGAACGCATAGGCCTCAAGCAGGGTATACAGATTCTTGTGCACGTAAACGCCGCCCACGTAAAGCACATAGGACGAATCCTTCCAAGACTTGTTCGGGGAATCGCAGGCGAACTGCGGGATCCCATGATGCACCACGGCCCGCTGCTTGGGAATGGGCAGTCCCAAGTCCGCAAGCGCAGCAAGAAAGGCTTTTGTTTCGCAGACCAGCCCTGCGGCTTCCCGTAGCGATCTTTCGCCCAAACGACGCAAAGCAAGAAGGCGCAGCCGCCCCCGAAGGGATATCCCGTGCGGCCTCGCATTGTAAATCGTCTCATCGCGTGCCGCCACCACACATGGCATCTGGCAGCGCAAAGAGACGACGTCCGACATACAGTAGAGCATTTCCGCGCCGCCTAGGCGCGCCTCTTCGCTCAGATAAAAATGCTCATACAGCAGACGACCGGCAAGCGTTCGGCAGACCTTCGGTTGAACAATGCTCACGTGCGGGGCGCGGTACGGCGCGGCATCCCACGTGGGAGGCAGGAAGACGGTAAAGCGGTGGTCGGTCCGCCTCGAAAACCCGTCGAGGAGGCTCGCGGCGTAGGTCGCGCTCCCCCCCTCCATCGCCGCCAGTGCGTTTACGGCCAAATGCATGGCAATTCAGGACGAAGAAGCTTTTTGCTTCTCCTGCGATTTCTCTTTGATTTTGAGCTCAATCAGGTAGAAAAAGAACGCTTTCAGCACGCTGAAGTGGAAGCCGGCGATGCCGTCGAGGAAGCCCCTGCGATAGACGTACAGGTACAGAAAATACAAGAAGCTTCGCGCGGGAAGACAGGGATAAATCTTGTAGCGAATGAAGCGCTTGCGCTCGGCCTGGGAGCCGCGCCAAAAGCGAAGCGGAATGTACCGCCCGACGTTGTGCTTAAAGTACTCTTCCGCTTCTCCCGTCGCGTACACATTGTGCTTCGCCACCCAGTCCGAGATCCCCTTATGGTTTTCATGGATCATCGGCTGGCGAAGGTAGCCTATCTTTCCCTGCACGATCATGTGCGGATTGACGCTGTGTTCCTCCCGGCGGGCCTTGTCCTTTCGTATGAGGCGGACGAACCAGGTCGGATAGCACGATGAGTATTTGATCCACTTCCCCATGAACATGACCTTCCACGTCACCCAGTAAGCGGCCTCCTCGCGCGACGGGTCGGAAACGGCGGCCGCAATCTCGTCGCGGAGCCCCGGCGTAATCTGCTCGTCCGCGTCGAGAACGTAGACCCAGTCGTTCCGAATGGGCATGGTGTCGAGAGCCCAGTTGAGCTGGCGACCGAATCCCTCGAACGGATGTTGAACGATTTTATCTTTATCCGTATGCTGGCGCGCGATTTCAAGGGTGCGGTCGGTGCTGAAGGAATCGACGATAAAAACCTCGTCGGCCCAATCGGCGACGCTCCGCAGCGCATGGGGAAGATTCTTCTCCTCGTTATAGGTCATGATGATAACGGAAACAGGAATCCGCGCCGCCATGGAAAGAAAAAGGCCTTTTCAGAACTTGTCAGCCGGGCGGAAAATCGCCGCCCGCGCCGATCCTACACATTCTTGTATAAATTTTCCCGGTACCACCGAACCGATCTCTCGATGCCTTTGTCAATCATGGTTTCAGGGCTGTATCCCAGTATCCGCCTTGCCTTGGAAATATCCGCAACGAATTTTTCCACCTCGCCGATTCGACTCGGTCCGATGGAAAGTTCGGTTCTTCCCGCCATGGCGCCTTGGATCTTCCGTGCCACCTCAACAAGGGAAAGCCCCTGGCCCGACGCGATATTAAACACGTCGTTTTGCACCTCGTCGAAATTCTCAATGCACTTGAGCACGCCGCAAACCGCGTCGTCGATGTAGGTGAAATCCAGCAGTTTCTCTTCACCGTAAACGACGATATCCGCCCCTTCGGTCGTCTTCTTGATGAAGAGCGGAATAATCCTGTCGGTGTCGTCGTACATACCGTACACGTTGGAGAACCGCACGATGACGAAGTCCAGGTCGTAGCACTGGTGATAGGCATGCACCAAGGCCTCGCCCCCCACCTTCGACGCCGTGTAAGGGCTTTCGCAATTGCGGACGTACGCTTCGTTTTCGAAGTGAACAATTTGGTTCGAATTGCCGTACACCTCCCGGCTGGAAGCGAAGAGAATCCTTTTTATGGCGTTCCTTCTGCAAAACTCCAAGGTATTGAACAGCGTCTCGAAATTATCTCTGGCCAAAACCGGATCCAAGACCAGGTTGTACACCCTGGCGTTTGCCGCCAGGTGAATAACCAAGTCGGCATCCGTAGGCAAAACCTCCATCTGTTCCCGGCTGCGCAAATCGACGTTTGTCGTCAGCGAATTGATGCGCTCGGACCATTTATTGGGCACCCAATCCACGCCCCTCACCGTATAATTTCGCTCCAGCAGCTTCTCGCATAGCCTGGTGCCTATGGTTCCGCTGCTTCCGGTCACGAGGATGTTTCGAATCATAGCCATAAAAACGCCCGACCCGAGCCGCTACGCCCTCTTATCCGCGAGGGGCTTGCAGCCCTGCAAGAGAAGATTAAAGCCAATCTGCTTCGGCACGAACCTCCGAACGAACGAAGAAAAGAAGAGGCGCCGCCCGATCCTCAAATCGTATGGAGTCACAACAGTCTCGACGTGCAATTTTTCAAGGTCCTTAAACATAGCACACACTTCCCGCACCGTGAAAGCCTTCGTGCCGGGGCTTTCCATGTGGACCGCATCGCCCTGTTTACGCTTCACCGTGGTATGCAATTTTTTCCAGGTTTCCAAGAACGATGTCGAGGTGCTCCTCCCATTGAAATTTCTCCGCCTGTGCACGCCCCGCCGCTCCCAGCTGCTTGCGGGCTTTCTCGTCGCGAAGCAGAGCCACAACCTCCCGCGCCATCGTCTCGTCGTCAAAGACCGGCACATAGCGAACGGCTTCCCCACACAGTTCCCGCGTCGTGGGAATGTCCGCTGCCACGATGGGCAGTCCATAACCCATGGCCTCGATAAGGGGAAAGCCGAAAGACTCGCAATAAGAGGAGAAAAGAACGAGGTCCGAGGCCCGGTAGAGGGACGGCACGCATCCGTAAGGCAGTGTGCGGTACCATACGACCCGGTCGCGGGTCGCGGGCGTCAGCATGGGATCCACATCAAAATCGGGGGTGAGCAGAAGCCAGCAATCGGGTTCTTCCCGAAGCACGCGCTCGAACGCCCGAAGCACGGTGGGCAAATCCTTGTGAATGTTTAAAAGCGAAGGATAGTGGAGCACCTTTCCGGAACGGCGCAGATCTTCCAGGCGGCGCAAAACGTCTTCCGGACACGCGCCGTCCGTTGCGAATCCGGGCAATTTCCACCCGTACGGCGCTGCGGCGCTGGGCTGCTTGATCCAGGGCCACTGCTTCAGCACCTCCCGCCGCAGGGCCTCGGTGGGAAAAAGAAGCATGTCCGTCGAGCGAACGGCGGCCCATGTGAGCCAGCGGCGAAACCGCATGCGCATATATTCCCGCCACGCCCGCTGCTTGCGAAGCACGCGAAAATGCAGCGGCGAGAAATAGAGCGCGTTCTGAATCCAGAGCGCCTGGGGGCACGGCGAGGCGTGCAGGGCGAAATTGATCGAAACCAAAACGTCCACGTTTTCCCGCTTCAGGATTCGGCGAAGCGCGCACTGGTCCCAGGCGAATCGACCCAGAAAGAACCAGTGGCTCGCGGGATTGGGCCGAACGTCGAAATTGGGCGGCATGTTCGCGAAACGGCGCACGTGCTCCGGCGGAACATAAATAATATACGTGTGCGGCGTTCCGTGGCGGCTCAAGGACAGCGCGAAATTGAGCACATACGTCAGCAGCCCGCTCATCTTGGCGGGGGTCGCATTGATGAGGACACGAAGGGGGCGAGTCTCAGGAGTCCTTGAGTTTTCCATTGCGTCGATAGAGACGTGGAACGCGGATTCCGATGTGGCACGTGACCTCGTACGGTATCGTGCCGCACCGCCGGGCCGTTTCTTCCACGGAGATTCTTTCCTCACCGTCCGCGCCGATCAAAGTGACGATGTCGCCCACCTGCACCGGATCGTCCGGCTCCAATCCCACGGTGAGCAAATCCATGGAAATGCGCCCCAGGACGGGACGGCGCCTGCCGTGCACGAGAACGGGCGCGCCGGCGCATCCGTTGCGAAAAAGACCGTCGCCGTAGCCCACCGGCACCGTGGCCACGCGGGTCGGCCCAGCCGTGCGGAACGTAGCCCCGTATCCCACGGGGTGTCCCTCGCAAAGCGTCTTCACCGTCTGGATGCGGCTTCGCAGCGAGAACACCTCTTCGATCGCGACGGTGCGCAAGTGAGGGTCGAGAAGATGCATGCCGAAAAGGACGCCCGCCGGCCGCACGGCGCCGTGATGGGCCTCGGGAAAGCGCTGAAGGCCCGCGCTGTTGAGGGCGTGTATCATGGGAATGTCGTGCCCCGCCTCGCGGAGCGCGTCGAGGATTTTGCGAAAACGCTCGATCTGCGTCCGGCTCCAAGAATCGTCCTCCTCTTCCGCGCAGCCAAGGTGGGTGAAACACCCTTCCATATGCACGCCCGGCAAGCCGGCCATCTCGGAGACGGCGGCGGTGGCTTCTTCCCATGGCAGGCCCAGGCGCCCCATGCCCGTATCGACCTTGACGTGAACGGGAATCCGCCGGCCGCGGGAGTCCGCCCAGCGGCTCAGGGAGCGCGCCGCCTCCAAATCACACACGGCCGCAGCAAGGTTCAAGCGAAGAATATCTTCAAATTCGCCGGTAAAGGGAGGTGACAAGACCAGAACGGGCATCGTAATCCCCGCCTTTCTAAGCCGCGCCCCCTCATCGACCGAAGCCACGCCGAATGCGTCGACCCCGAGGGCCTCCATTTCCTGGGCCACGGGAATCACGCCGTGCCCGTAGGCGTTGGCCTTAATCGGAACCAGCAACTTGACCGACGGCGCCAACAGGGTGCGGATCCGCCGGACGTTCTCGCCCAATCGGTCCAAATCGATCTCCGCCCAGGCGCGAAACACGGGCTTCAAAGCCTCCCCTCTTCCACCGCCTGGAAGGCCTTTATGAATCCTTTCGCTTCAAGCTCAATGCTGTGGTTTTGCACCATCCGCCGGGACCGCTCTCCCATCGCATGCGCATCGCCGGAAAGCACCCGCTCCATGGCCTCGGCCAAGACGGCGGCGTCTCCCGCGGGAGTCACATAACCGTTCTCACCGTCCCGCACCAGGTCAACCCAGGCTCCGACCCTATCGCTGACGACGACCGGAAGGCCGGACGCCATCGCCTCGTTCACAACCAGTCCCCACGGCTCCTCTTCCGAGGGCAGCACGAACACATCCGCCGCCGCGTACGCCCGCGGAATTTCCTCCTGCTGCATAAAGCCCGCCAGGACGACGTTCGGAATCCCCTCTTCCGACACCACCCGCTCGACCCACGCGCGCAGACTCCCCTCGCCGGCAAGCACAAGGGCCGCGTCCGAGCGATGCTTGCGGAGGCGGCTGTAGGCGCGCAGGAGACACGAAAGGCCCTTGACTTTTTCCAGGCGGCCCACGAAAAGGATCACCCGCCTGCCGCCAATCCGCCAGCGCGTTTTGACCGCCTCGCGCTCCGGCCTCCAGCGGGCGCTCTCGCGCTCAAAATAGGCGTTGTCCACGCTGTACGGCGCCCAGAACAGCCGGTCGGCGGGAAAGCTCATCTGCTCCGTCCAGTACCGGGCGTTGGAGCGCCCGATCACAAGGGCTCCCATACGCTGGCTGTCCAGGCAATGCGCCAGGCAGCGCCGGCGCCATTTTCGAAACCCGCGAAAGGGCTGGAGTGCGTTGGCGTCGTTCCGCAACAGCACGGGGATCTGACCACAGAACGCCCAGAGCAACGCCCCCATCATAGGCCATCGGTCATAGCCGTAGGAAACCACCACGTCCGGCCCAAAGCGCGACAACTCACGGAAAACGGCGCCGTGCATGTGGCGAACGCGAGTCTTCCGCCGAAGCCAAGCTCTTCGCGCCTCGGGCAGCCACGTTACGGGATAAGGAAACCGCCCGTTGTTCCATAGCACCGGCTCCTGCGCATAGAAAACCTCCAGCCGAAACTGCCCATCCCGGACCAGGCGAGAGAATATATGCTCACGATAAGGAGCGGGGGAAATTGCGACAACAGCAATCCGCACGGTCTTCTTATTAATGACGTTTGTTTAAAGAACGGAAGGGTTGAATTGAGAAGATACGAACTTGTTTGGGCAAAAGTTGATAATTACGCCGGGGGCGGACTTTCTCCCTCAACAGCTTGCGAAGGAACGAGGCCCAGCTCTTTCTCTTCCATGCTCGTCAGAACGTACAGCAGCAAGGCGGCCTGATACCAAAAGAAAATCGACCACATGCTGCCCGCGGCATAGAGCCATCCCTCAAATTGGCAATTAATAAAACCTCCCACACAGCCCGCCAGCAGGACGCACATGCGGTCTTCCTCTTCCGATAGGGTGCTCCTCTCCAAAATAATACGGCGATAGCGTTGCCCCCCATAGTAAATGAGCATAAGGGGAGGCAAGTATCCCAAAACCGCCGCCGGCAGCCCCCCTCCCTCCATAAGCATCATCAAGCTGCTGCCCGACTCTTTCATCGCGGCCCCGGAACTAAGAGAAAAAGTCCAGTATTTCCCACATCCTTCGCTCAACCCAAACCCCACACCGGTCAGGGGATATTTTTTAAAAACGTCCCACTGACGCTCCCAGGTTGACCTCCGAGAGCGGAGCGCATCGCCGGTGACAGAGCCCTTGTAGATATAGGTCTGCAAGAAGCTATGGCGCATGGCAGGGGAAAAGGTTATCTGCATCACGAACGCAAGGAACAGAAGCCCCACGAAATAAGCAAATCCAGCACGATTCCGAGCGAACCAATACAACGAAACACCGACCAAAACTCCAAGGAGACTTGCGCGGGAGTGCGTCCGGAGCAGAAAGAAGAAATTCATCCCCACAAGCACAAGCCACGAGATTCTGACAGGACGGTTCATGGAGTTGTAAAACTGATAGACCACATACGGCAAGGTGAGAGTGAGAAACGCCCCCAAGGAATTGGGATTGCCCAGAACCGTTTTACCTACCGCTCCCGCTGCTCCTATTACATGCAGAAACGACCACACCGTGACCACGACATTGGAATAGGCCAGCATCACCATGAGGGTCCCAAAATCCTTCGGATTAAACTTCAGATGATAATAAAGCATCACCGCCATAGCCAGGAATACCAACAAAACGCTGATGGACTTGGCAAACGTGAGAAGAAAATTCTCCGAATAAAGACTGGAGGTAAAAATGAACACAAGAAACGCTATCCACGCAAGATGATACCGCGTCAAAACCATGCGCCCTCTATATTGTGATACCGCGCGCCAGACAAACGGTAGCAGGCCTACCGCGAGAACAAGCCAGCGCTCCTGCATAAAATGAAAGGTGCTGTGCAGAACATTTACGATGATAATAGCCATTAACGCCACATGCAGACGCTTGACCGCGAAGCCGACCAAAAACAAAACTGCGGTCAGGCTAAAAATGGAATACCATCCCCTCTGGACGGCAATCTGGGCCACAACATACACGCCGAAAACACCCAGAACGAGCGGGAGCAAAATGGTGCGGGCCGCCGTAAGAGGCCGCTCCCATTGCCCCATACGAAACGCAAAGGCTTGCATCACCGAAACCTCATAATTCTTCCTCGACTATAGCACATTAATCGCCGGCAGAGAAACAGGAAGCTTCCTCTACGGCTCTACGAAAGAAGGGTGGCCAAATTGCGGGTAAGTTCCTTTCGGTCGAAAACCTCGAAAAATTCCTTGGCCGGCTGCGTGCGCACGCCGCGGCGCCACATCGCGTGAGCCTCTTGCAGAGCGCCCGCAATGGCTGAAGCGTCCTCGGAATAGCAGGCCCAGCCCAACCCATACCGCTCGATGATGTCCTTGGTCGGACCGCCCTCGACCCCACCGATGACGGGCACCGCGGCACGCCCGCACTCGTAGAGTTTTCCCGGAACGGCAAAATTGGCGCTACCTCTTACACATTGAAAGACGAACAGCGCGCCCGCTCTCCGCATCTCACGTGCCACCTCGGCATGGGGGATGTGCCGCACAAATCGAACCTTGTCTTTTAAAACCTCCCGCCACGGCCTCTGGTCGTAGCCGAAGAGGCCGAAAAACTCCACTTCCAGGTCACGCCAAACCGGTGATCCGCGCAGACTTTCGAACGCTCGAAGCACGGCGTCCGGCCTTCGCCCGCTTCCTATGCTTCCGAACGAGCGCACGCGAAATTTATTTCGATCCTGGCCCACCCCGTCCATCGAGCCAAAGTCAGCCTCGTCAAACCCGTTGGGAAGAACGCAAATTTTCGAGGCGTGCTGCGGATATCGAGAACGAAAATCTTCGGCCGCCGGCTCCGTGACGGCGATCACCCAATCGGCGGCCTCAACGACGCGGCGCTCCATCCGCTGCTCGCGCCACCGTCGATACGGATTCTTGAGGAAGGGATTAAACCCCACGTTTGTCGCCCATTGATCCCGGAAATCGGCAATCCAGGAAAGGCCGTACCGTCGCTTAAGGGCCAATCCGATAAGGTGAACGCTATAGGGCGGCGACGTCGTGTAGAGGGCGTCCGCCTTGCAGGAGGCGAAAATTTTCCCGGCCTCCGCCACCGCCGTACGCTTCCATAGACGCTCACGGTCGGGAACAAAAACATATTTGCGCACCCACAAAAACGCCCTCGACCATATTCGCCGCCGAAGAGACTCCTCGGAAGACGCCGCGGAGGCATGCGAGGCCTCCTCTTCAATCAACCGCGACGCCACGGTGTCGCGTCGACGCACCCATCGAACCAAAAACGCCGGCACATAGGGCGCCGTGGTCACGATCTCCGCCTCCTCGGGCAGCTCACTAAGCAACCCTTCATCGTGCAAAAGGGGAGATAGGTTACGGTGCGTAAGCACCAACGGCTTCCAACCGAAAGATGGCAGATATTTTGCGAATTTAAGAGGACGCAGGACACCGCCCACCATCGTGGGCGGAAAATCGTGGCATACCATCAGAAGATTGCGCACGGCATGCTCGCTTCAATTATCCGCACGAAGCGCAAAAGCTGCCCGCATTTCTCCCGCGGCCGTGACGCGCCATCGCAGAATGAGAGCCGGCGCTTTGCAGCCATAGGATCGGGAAACCCACCCTTCTACGACCTCGGGAGAAGACGCCAGATTGGCCTCAAGCAAGAATTGCCTCTCCCCCGCACGCAGGTGGACGGGCATGGCCGCATCTCTTGGCTCGCCGTCCGCCTTGGGCTCCGCACCAGCCACAAAACAGCCGGGGGCAAGGTGCAGATTCCATTCGTAGCGGTGCGGCCCCGAAGCGGTCAACGTATCCTCCCAGCGGAACAATCGATTCCTCTTGTCAAAAATCATGCGCCTGCGGTGCACCAGGCCTTTCTCGAGCCGCTCGTAGCCGTAATGCTCGCCCTCGAAAATGTCCTCGTCGTTACCCGTCTTCCATTGCCGAGCACGTGGAAAAGCACATTCCTCCATGGAAAACAGGTTGTACCCGTCGAACCGATTCTGCTCCGTCCCGTCCACGCACACCGTATTATGATAACGGGTGGAACGAAGCAGGCAGCGCATCTTGGGATCCGCCGTGTAGAGGTAGCAACCGGGATCGACAATCAAGGCCTGGCCACCGAGCCAAATTTCCATACTCAGCGCGTCACAGTGCGCATGGCCCCCTCCCCCGTTCAAGCCGACGCCGCCGCAGCGGACCAAAACGAAATCCTCGTTGTGGCGCATCACGTAAAAGCCCCCTTGCGGATACGCTCGGCTCTCCAGGCCGTCGGCCGCACCATCACCGGCCGAAGAAGAAGGAAATTCCCCGGAGGGCCACAGCCACCAGGCCGTCTCCCGGCCTTCAGGGGAGGCGGCCCGCAACCACTCATCCCGCTCAAACAGCCGACCGCCGACGACCAAAAGATGACGGAAATCATCCTTTTTCTGCGACCCGTATCCGGCCAGAATGTGAAGCCGCCCGTCGTCATGGTCGCCGATCAAAGGAGATGTGCCGTCGGGACACCTCGTCCGGTATACAAACTCGAACATTTTTTCCAGAAGTTCCGTGAATTCTTCGCCCATCATCCGCCGAATCGCCTGGGCGTCGTTCTGCGGCGTCGGCTGCGTTTCCGGGTCCTGATTCCTTCGCGCCGCCGCGATGCTCCCCATCACAAAAAGCTCCAGCACAAGATGGTGATACGCCGTGGACATCTCGTAACTCGTCCCGTCGGCATGCACCTGAAACGCCATCTCCTTGCGCAACTCCTGCGTCCCGAATTCAAGCCACGCCCTGCCCTCTTCGGTCTCCGTGAACAGCGAGCCCAAATAAACGAGGCCAACAAGGTTGGAAAGATAATGGTTGCCGCGCCTCGCCGGGTCGTACTCCAAGTTGGAGCGGATAAACCGGCCATGCTCGTAAAGGCAAAGAAGAAATTTTTCCCAAAATTCCTCCCGATCCCGCATGACCTCATAGAAAAAGCCGTAGCCGTAAATCCAGTTAACGGCCCGAATGGCCACGTCCATCGGGCATTTCCAATTGGGCCCGTATTCTACGGGATTCTTGTTCATCCAATCCGCAACCTGCAATGCAAATTCCTCGGCGTATCTCATATCCCGACTCAGCCAAAACGCTTTTCCCAGCGTCGGGATGTGCTGGAATCGCGACAACTCCCAGGGGACTTTAATGTCAGAATCGTCGGACGGGTTGTACACCCAGAGGGCTTTGTGGTAGCGAAGCTTCCAGCGATGCCCGGATTTGAAATCCTGCCTCCAGTCGATCGTTCTGCCCAGCGGCACCGGGCCCGAGCCCAGTATGTCAAACTCGTGATCGCAAATTTTATCCGCGCGCCGGAGAATCTCCCTCACATAGGGTTCACCACCGAACACTTTGCGAAAGCTCGAGCGCTGGCGGTCCGCGATCATCAAGCAGGAATTCGAACGCGCCCAGATTTCTTTCGCAAGAGACGCTCGCATCGCGGCGGGAAACACCCGGGCGAACGCCTGAAGCGTAAGCGCATCCGGGAACAAAAAGGCGCTGCACCGCTCCCACTGCCCCGCGCCGTACCCGCGCAAACGCACTAGGAGCTTGCGCGCGAGGATGCGCACGGGGGTTTCTCGAATCCTTCTCAAATAATATGAATAATCCATGCAAAAAAATCTCAACCCCATCTCAACCCGAGAGTTGGACATCCCGTTCAGCGGTCCGTTCAAGAGCGAAGACGCCGCCGAAAGCAGGGGTGAAGGAAAATCCGACGAGCTCGAATGCCGTAAAGGCCGCTCACGAGGCACGCCCTAGTGGCTTGCTTGCATTCCACCATTCTCTCAAGGCAACGCTTGCCAAAAGAACATAGGTGATTTCCATCGGGAGAATATACCGCGGCTCGACATGCATGATAGGGCCTGTAAGAAGAAAATAGGCGAAGGGCAAGCACGCGACCGTCAAGGCGCGCCGACGGTTTTGACGCCACAAAAGCACTCCCCCCGCCGCGGCCACTCCCAACAGCACCCAGTCAAATCCTTGAAGTATCAGATTAAGCAAACGTTCCACAAAAGGGCGCGCATAACTTTGAAAATACAGGACGGCTCCGAGCACCATGCCTTCCCGCTGCATGAACGATTGAACCCCTTCTGGTGTCACCTCCGGCACAAAACCCCAAAAATGCCGCGGGAAAAGCACCTTGGCGAAACGCAGAGCGTAAGTTTTCGCGTAAAACAACGGATGCTCCATGAACGCCTTTGTAAATTCCCTCTTCAAAAATTGATCGGCTTCCACGCTGTGCCAACGGTAACCCTTTTCCGCAAGCCGTGCCTGCATGTACTGGTCATCTACCACGACGCCCCATGGGTTTTGACATTCGCCCAAGGCCGCCCAAAGAGCCCAACCTGCGGAGGTGGAAGTCAATAGGAAATGCCCCGTTCGTTGCCAATTGTAAAATCCCCATGGCAAGAGACAACTCCCAATAACAATCGTTGTCAACACGAAAACAACCGTGGCGCTCTTCCAGCGGTTCTTTTCGGCGGAGGCAAAGGACGCCGCCGCCAGAAATGGCGCGAACAAAAGCACCGTAGGGCGGAAATAGCTCTGAGCGGCCACCACCAGAGCGGAGAGCAGCCACCATCGGTAACCGCCTCCTTTTACCGCCCGCCAGACCGCCCATAACATAAACACCGTCAGCGGAACCATGAAGGCGTCGGCATGCGCTAAAACCGACGAAACGGCAATGGGAGGCCACAGCGCATACAGAACACCGGCCACGCGCGCGACCCCCAGGCCCAGCATTTGCCACGCAAGCGAAAACAGTAAGACGCAGGCCGCCGAATCCACAAGAGCCTGTACAAGGCGAACGGGAAAATATTGCGCCTCAACAAGGGAAAAAACCGCTGCCACACCAAGGACATATCCCGGCATATACCCCAGCACAGGTTCGACATTCGCACTCAAGGGAGGATAAAATAGCGGCTCGATAAGAACCCCGTAAGCGTTTTGTGCCTCCGCAACAACAGGCATTCCTTCCCGATCAACGGCAAATCCCTGTCCCTCAAGAAGATGCTGCGCGGCACGTGAGGAATTGAGCGCGATGCTGGCAAAGTAGCCGTAACCGTCGAGATGCCATGCCCACACCACACGCCACCCTAGGGCCACGACAAACAGTGCGACACACCAAAAGATAATCCTTCTACCTTCCAAAACAGCCACCGTACAAGTCTGCCCGGATATTTTCCGCCTTACTGGACTATGACTTGCATCACATACCGAAGAGGCAAGCCAAGCCATGGGATGGAGCGAATGCGCCGAATGCGGCCTTGCCGTTCCAGCATGCGGCACAACTCGGCCTTGCTTATTTCATGCAGGTGCCATTCTTCACCGGCAAAACCGGCCTTGCGCTCCGTCTTTCCCAGAACCAAGTTGTAGAGGCGTAACTTGCGAAGCCAATCCTTGAGGAAATCAATCAGCCCGTCGTTGGGAACAGAGACAACCATCGTTCCTCCGGGTTTCGTTACCCGGCACATCTCCGCCAAGACAACCTCAGGATTAAGGACGTGCTCCAGCACCTCCGAACAGTACACTTTATCAAAGGAATCCGCTCTGAAAGGCAAGTTCTCGGCCGCCGCCAAGGCCACGCTCGCGCGCCCCTCCATCCGCTCTCGTGTTTTCCTGACGCCGGTCTCGGAAAGGTCGATTCCCACCAGCCGGTCGCTCGACAAACGCTCGAGCAGGTTTCCCGCTCCGCAGCCCACCTCCAGAATTCGCTCCGCGGGAGACAGAGCCAGAAAGCGAACGATCGCGCGGGCGCGCAGCGCCTCCACCCATCGTATAAACAGATTCGGATGGCGGTGGAAATAATCGGGATCGTATTTTTTAAACATTCGCTCGTTCCACTGTCGAAACTCATCAAATCGCCGGTTGCCCTTCTTTTCTCCATGGCGGCGGCCTTTCGTACACACCAACAGGATGGAAACGCCGTAAGGATAGGAAATCCACCTGAGAAAAAATATCTCCGCTCCAAAAATGGCATGAAGAAAATCGTTCAAAAACAGAGTGCCGGCCTTCCGCTCTAGCCAGGGGTCAAGACGAAACAGCCTCGTGATGGTGCGCACGAAGTAAATGGGAAGAAAAAAGAAAAAATTGAAATGTGTTTTCCGCACGGGCACGCAGCCTGCTTCTTCCACCAGACGCGTAAGCGGTCCCATGCGGTAGCGTCGGCGATGCTCCCCCACCTCGTCCTGAAGCCCCCGAAGCAACGAGAAGGCGGGCACGGTAACCACCAAATGGCCCGACGGTTTCAGAATACGCACAAATTCGGCAAGCGCGGCCCGATCGTCAAGGTGCTCCAAAACGTCCATCGCGACGACGAGGTCCGCGCTATCATCGGGAATTCCTTCCAGGTTTTCCGCATTGCGCAACAAAAGATTGGTGTAGCCCTGGTTCTTGCAATATTCCAGTGCTTGCGGGCTTATGTCAATCCCTATTACCCTTCCGTACGAAGCGAGAACCTGGCAATTGTTGCCTACGCCGCAGCCGATGTCGTAGATCGTTTTCGAATGCGCCACATCGCCGACAAGATTCCGCAAAACGTCGTCGAGAAGGCGCCGACGACCGCGAAACCACCAATGGCGCTTCTCCCTGGCCGCCTCCGCGTCGTATTCACTCAATTTCATCGGAGCCACCTCTCGCGCCAAAGCTCAAACATGAAGAGCGCCCAGAGAGGCTTGCGCCAGTCGCGCTTGCCGGAAATATGCTCTTCCACGAGGCGCGATACGTACGGCGGGTGGAAAAAGCCAAGTTTCTGAATCCGCTTCTCCGAGAGCACGTCCCGGAGATATTCGCGGAGATCTTCCTTGAACCACTTTCCAGTAGGAATGCCGAAACCCTTCTTGGAACGATAAAGAATCTTGTCAGGCAGCCGGCGGCGCATGGCTTTCTTAAGAATGTATTTCGTGGTTTTGCCCCGCAGTTTAAGGCGCGCCGGCAGGCGGCTCACATACTCGACGACGCGCACGTCCAGAAAAGGCGCCCGCACCTCCAAGGAATGCATCATGCTTGCCCGGTCCGCTTTGACGAGAATGTCGTCCTGAAGATATCCCTTGTAATAGATGTAGAGAGAGCGCTGCAACGCGTCGCGACTCGGAACTTCATCCCCGTAGGCTCCCAAGGCGCGATACACCCATTCAAGCTGTCCATCGGCCTCGTTCCACAACTCCGCCTGCATCTTGGGATAGAAAGCACTCATCCAGACTTGATGCCGGGTCTCTTCGGAATAAGGAATCCCCGCAAGAAAGCGTTTGGCCTTGAAGTCCAAGCTGAAGTTGGAGAGCGACGGCGGCCACCGCCCCACCCACGCCTCCAACTGTCGGTGCAAAAACGGCGGCACCAATTTCTCATACCAGCGGGCTATCTTCTCCGCCAAAAAAGTAGGATAGCCGGCAAACAATTCGTCTCCCCCGTCGCCTCCCAGCGCGACCGTCACGTAGCGGCGAGTCAACCCGGAAAGAAGGTACGTAGGCACGATGGAAGGATCGGCGAACGGCTCATCCAGACGCTCCACCACATCGGGAAGAATTTCGAGCATGCGCCGCGGATGAAGAACCTCCTCGTGATGATTAGTGCCGAAATGATCGGCTACGGTGCGTGCGTACCGCGACTCGTCGTACGAGCGCTCCTTGAATCCGATGGAGAACGTCTCGATCCGCTCCGGCGGGACAAGCTCGGCCATCATGGCGACCACCGTGCTCGAATCGATGCCGCCGCTCAAAAAGACGCCCAGGGGAACATCGCTGATGAGGCGCTTCGCCACGGCGTCCCGCAGAAGCTCCCGGAGGCGGTCCATCACCTCCCGCTCGTCCACGTGCCGCCCGTCTTCGCCAAACGGGCACGGCCAATAATTTTGAATTCGAAAACCGTCCACGGAAACCTTGAGCGCGCAGCCTCCGGGCAATTTCCGGATGTCTTGAAAAATGGAATGGGGGGCGGGAATGTATTCATGGGCGAGATACCTCGTGAGCGCAACCCGGTCCACGTCACGCGACACGAGCGGATGCTTCAAAAGCGCTTTGAGCTCCGAAGCAAAGAGAAACGTCCCGTTCTTCCGCACGTAGTAGAAGGGTTTCTTGCCCATGCGGTCGCGCGCCACAAACAACTCCCGCTTTCGCGCGTCCCAGAGCGCGAAAGAAAACATGCCGTTCAGGCGGCTGAGCATGCTTTCCCCGTACTCAAGGTAGAGGTAAAGCAGCACTTCGGTATCGGAGCGCGTTCGAAAGCGGTAGCCTTTGCGTTCGAGTTCGGGGCGCAACTCAAGGAAGTTGTAAATCTCTCCGTTGAAGACAATGCCAGCGGCGCCGTCCGCACTCCACATGGGCTGGTGCCCTCCCCCAAGATCAATGATGCTGAGGCGCCGATGTCCCAGCGCTACGTGCTCGTCCAGGTAGAAACCGCTGTCGTCGGGCCCGCGATGGCGGAGCGCGTCGCCCATGGCGCGCAGCGCCCGCTCCGCCTCATGCCGAGAGGAAGAGGGATAGGCGCCGATCCAGCCTGCAATGCCGCACATTTTATATCTTAACTTGTTGTCACTTCATGAATCGCCGTCTTCCCCGTGAGGGCAAATACTCCCCCACCGCAGCGACCCAGGGACGACTCTCACAAATTCAGCCTCCTCCGGTATAAGCGACTTTCACAAAGTATAGCCCATTTGAATGCGTATCTTGCGACACTCCTCTCGAATAGGTGTATCTTCGTAAAACACTAGTTGAAACTTCTGGCAGCATAGCCTGAAAACGTCGTAAGACGTCCTCAGGGACAAGAAGGTAATCGGGCCTCCATGCGAGAAAGGTTTCTCTTTCGCGAAACTTCAGTGAAGCGTCAAAGTCTTCTTTACCGTCCCTGAGTAAATAGGCCACCGTAAGGGGCGGCCTATCATGAAGAGCAAAATAACCATCCCTGTGTAGAGGGTAGATGAAGTCTGATACTGTAAGGATTCGTGTAGGAGGCGGGACTAGACGCTTAAAGTCTGAAACAATAACTTCTATCTTGCTATCCACAGCGTATGGCGCTTTCGAACCCCTGAGCCATAAAATGCCTGTCCAATAACCGATGGGGGTTAGGATCATCATCGACACGAGTATAGCCAGCGATATTCTGCGCACAGAAGGGTTCGTGACCCACATGCGCATTATGCGAACTAGAAACGAGCCTGAAAACAAAGGAACAATTAAAACACTCACTTGAAAAAATCTTGACATGTTCCATTCTAAGACACTATAGCCCACGAACAAAGGTACGGCGAGGGAGATACAAACTGACAAAAGAAGGATTTGTTTAAAAGGGTCTCCTCTTGGCTTCAGATAATAAGGAAAAAGAAGAAACAAAGGCCCGAACTCCAGCAGCACCACACGCCAAAACAGCGGAGAAGATACGCCTACATAACCTTCCGGATAAGTTAGAATCATAGTAGGCCACCTAAGATAAAAATCGCTTGCCCTGACTTTGGAGGGTAACGGCTGCGCGACTTGCTCTCTCTCAAGGCCGACATTTTTATCCGCGGACTGAGAAAAGTCGATCGCCCCTCCTTGTAGACAGGAGAGAAGTAAACTTAATGCAAGCACCCCTACCAGCGCGGCTTTGAGCGCGGTGCCTTCTTTTCCTCTCCAAATATCTTTTAAAGCCACAACGACAATTGCAAGTCCCATTACGGCCAACAGCTCAGGAGAGGTGAGTCCAATCGATGCCATAAGGCATGCAACCAAAACAAACCAAGGTAGCAAGGAACTTCCCAATCGGCGTTTCCAGAATGCCTCAACCAATAACAAAAGCATTGGAAGCACGGCATAAGCCACCGATCTCGCTATCCCGGCAAACTGAATATAGGGGAGAGCGCTAGCTGCCATCAATTTTCCCGGGCGCGCGTGGGTTAAAATAACCGCCACGCCGGTAATGCTGCTCCCAAAAAAGTAGAACAGGATGCTCACAACGGTCGCCGCAGGCTTGGCTAAAAAATAGGCTTTCACGAACCCTGCGACCGCCAGCGCTGCACCAATAAAGACCCATGCCACCACAATTCCTGCGACAAAACCAATATCCCACCCCGTTGCTCGATAGAGAAGAGCAGCCAATAAATGAAAGCCATACGGGTAGGCAAGAGGTTCATCCGGCGCAAAGGGACACATGACAGGAAAGTTTCCGTGGGCAATCGTTCCAATGAAAGCGTGATGCGCTGGGAAATCGACAATGCGAAGGAAAAATCTTGTACACGCCATCAGCGCCACCGTCAAAACTACTGTCCACCATACAGGAGAAAGCAGCAACTTTGGAATTGTCGGCCAGAACTTTCTAAAGTGTGCATAACTCAAACGCATCTCTTCCCGAAAATCTTTTGAACTCCACCAGGAAAAAAGCAACACCAAAACCCCTAAGGTGTGTCCCAACACCACACTCCATGCAAAAGGAATCGCGTAACTTATGAGGTTGATGAAGAAAATAGTGAGCGAACACCCTACTGCGACGGCGCCGTAATACATCGATGCGGGACGAGGATAGCGATTGGAAAACGGTCGGCACGCTAAGCCGATCGCCACTAATCCTAATAACGTTGTCGAAAGGAAAAACAAAAAAAGAAAAAACATCTCATTCCCCAGCCGGGGAAATATTCACTTTCTCCCGAACAGAATACACCGGCCGTTTTCGCGTCTCGTGGTAGATACGGATGAGAATCTCCGCCAGTACCCCCATCATAACGAGCTGCATGCCAACCAGTATGAGAAAGATGGAAAGGAGCACAAAAGGATTGCGGTGGACGTAAATGTCGAGCGCCAGTTTGTGATAGAGCGTAAGGCCCGCAAACCCCGCTCCTGCCACGCACAGAAGCATCCCCAGCCCGCCGAACATATAGATTGGCTTGGTGGCGTAAGAACCCAGGAATTTAATGGTCACCAAGTCGAGAAGCACCTTGACGGTCCGATTGATGCCGTACTTCGACTGGCCGAACTGGCGTGGATGATGCGTCACTTCAATCTCGGTCACCCTAGCGCCTTCCCAAGCGGCATATATGGGTATAAAACGGTGCATCTCGCCGTACAAGCGGACGCCCTTGATGACTTCTTTCCTATAGGTCTTCAACGTGCACCCGTAATCATGAAGGCGCACGCCGCTTATGCGGGAGATGAGCCAGTTCGCCACTTTTGAGGGAATCACCCGCGTCCACGTTTTGTCCTTGCGGTCGCGGCGCCAGCCGCTTACCACGTCGTAGCCCTCGTCCAGTTTTTCGAGCAGGCGCGGAACGTCGGCCGGGTCGTTCTGCAGGTCGGCGTCGAGCGGAATGATCACATCGCCCTCCGCCATCTCGATTCCTGCGCTGATGGCCGCCGTTTGGCCGAAATTCCTCCGAAACCGGAGGCATTTCACGCGTTGATCCTTCTGTGCAAGCGCTCGAATAACCTCAAAACTCTTGTCCGTGCTTCCGTCGTCGATGAACAAGATTTCGTAATCGCGCCCTTGCACCGCTTCCTGCAGGCGGCCGGCCAGAATCGACAGGTTCTCCTCTTCGTTATAAACGGGGACGACAAGGGAAAGGGACGGACGTTTCATATAAGTTCCTCGAAAACCCGTTTGTTGGAAAGGACCAATGTTCGCCTATGAATTGGATTTCGCCCTAAGAGCGGGAACGATCTTCCATTTCCAAACGCTTGATCCTGAACAGAGCATCCTGCATGAGAGTACGGTTGGTGTTGATCATGTCGGCAAGCAAGCCGGCAAGGGTCAAAAACATGCCAATCACAAGCATGGTGCCGGAAAAAACCACCAATTGGATATGACCGGTCGGCCCCGAAACGGTAAAGTAGTAATAAAGGAAAACCAGGAATCCCAGAGCACCTATCGTCAGGAACGTCACTCCGAGCGTCAAAAAAATGAGGAACGCCCGGTACATAGCGGCAATACGGAGGATCGTGCGCCCGGACTGCCAGAGGTAGTGAAGAATGCTTTTCGCCAAGCGAGATTCTCGGGTTTCGGGGTTAGCAGAAACCAGAATTGCCGTCATCGGAATATTGAGGACACCGGCTTGGATGATGGTTTCGAGCGTATAGGAAAAATTCGAAAAGACGTTCACTCTCATCATGGCGAAACGGCTGTAAGCGCGGAACCCAGTGGTCGTGTCCTCCACCCGGGTGCCCGACACCCTGCGCACGACCCAGCTGCCGAGTTTCTGTAAAAACTTCTTTAGAGGGGAAAAATTGCTGATCTCGTCGATCTTACGGCAGCCGATGACGATGTGATATTGTTTTTCCAAAATTGGGCGTATCAGGTTCGGTATTTCCGAGGCCGGGTACTGGTTATCCGCGTCAGTGTTGACCAGAACATCGGCACCCAGCGACAGGGCATGGTCCAGACCAAAAGAAAAAGCGCGCGCCAGGCCCTGATGGGCCCCCAGAGAAACCACGTGATGGGCGCCGGCATTCCGAGCCACTTCGACCGTTCGGTCCGTGCTGCCGTCGTCGACCACCATGATTTCGATTTGATCCACGCCCGGGACAGACACTTTCAGCAACCCCGAAATGGTCTGCCCAAGCACCTCCTCTTCGTTGTAACAGGGAACTTGAATAATCAGCTTTGTCATGGTCATACTCCTTCCGGTCTGGAAGGCGTCCACCTGGAGAGAAGTTTTTCTCTAGCCGCATCATACAGACGGAGTCCCGCAGGTGCTCCCAATAGAATATAGCACGGAATGATCGTAACCAGGTATCGAGGATGAAAATGGATGAAAGCGGACAGGGAAGCGATGTAAACGATAACTCCGAAAACGGGTGCCTTAAATTTATAAAAATAGTGTCCGCCGGGCCAGTTTCCTGAAAAAAGCCCGCCTACGGCCAGCGCCACCAGCGCCAATTCCAAGATATTCCAGCCCCGCCAAAGGACAAGGATCGCTATGCTGCCAGCATGGTGAAAAAGCCAGCCGGGCAGCTCGCGCAACGAACCAGGCATTGGCGGGTCGAACTGCACTCGCCACCCAAATCCGTAGTAACTCCGTGCCGTCACCACTTTCAGGCACCTACGAAAAACCTGGGATGCATAGGCGGCGGGATGCGCCTTGACGTTTTTCCAAAACTCGCTTTTGAGAAAGCGGTCGCTCTCAGGCGAGTGCCACTCGTAGCCGTGGGCCTCGACGAATTCCTGGGCCATCTTATCGCTTGCCTCGATACCCCATGGGTTCGGAAAATCTCCCAAGCCTTCCCAAAAAGCGTAACCTCCTATGGAAGACGTGAACATCCAGCGGTCGGCCAGCCGATGGTTTCGCCACGCCCAGGGCACCAGAACCAGCATGGTGACGCCAAAAACCAGAGCGCCGGCGACGAGCGGGCGCCATGAAAAGCGGGAAAAGACGAACCCCATCCCGCCCATGGCCAAACCCAAGAGTAGGAAAGTGGGGCGTAAGTAGCCGCCCAGGCCGACCCAGAGACCGGAAAGCGCCCAGAACCACCACGCCCGGCGTCCTCGAGCGTTAATACCGCGAATAAAAAAGTCCAAGGCACCGATGGTAAAAAACGGTGTCATAGCATCCGGAGTAGCCGTAGCGCTGGATATGGCCGAAGGCAGCCACATGGCGTATACGAACCCGGCCACCCATGCCGCGCGGAGGCCGAGCATCCGCAGGGCCAGCCCGGTCAACCACAGGCAAGCCAGACTGTCGAGCACCACCTGGAACAAACGTGCAAACACGAAAGTCTTCCATCCCCCGAAAAGCCAGAGGAATATGGCGTATCCGGGGGGGTACTGGAAAACGGGCTGGACACGGCGCTCCGGGTAACGGGAAAGGGGAAAGTGCCTCAAGTCGGTCAAGCCGCCCCGTTCAGTTTGTTCTTCGTAAATTGCGGCGACCCGGCTCCGATCAAAGGCATAACCGTCTCCCTGGGCAAGGTGTCTCGTGGCCTCGGCATTTTGAATACCGACGCCAATGTAATTGGGAGAGCTCCACTCCAGACCGAGGGCCAGAAGACGGACCGAAAAAGCCAAGACAAAGAGAAAGAGCCAATGCCGGGAATTCACCGCTCCGTTTTCTCCATTACGGCCAGATGGTTCAGTCCGGCTTCGAAGCTTGTCAGGCGGAGCATGCGGTACCCCGCCTGACGACACAACCCACGAAGCTGTTTTCGGGAAAAATAACTGTGATGCTCGTCCATCTCACTCATAAAGAATCCGAACATAGATCCGACATCTAGAATAGGTTTGCCGAGGGGGCTCGGGGTGGTAATGACAATCCGTCCCCCGGGAGCCAGATACCGGCCCAGCCCCGCCAGCACTTCAGAGGGATGTTCGAGGTGCTCAAGAACGGCCAGCATCAGGATAGTATCTCGATCTTTGATGTCCAAGGACGTCACGTTGTTTTTGTCTAAATAGAGATTGATAAACCGGTGTTGGGGATACTTCGCCTTGGCCTGGGCGCAGACGTCTTCCCGTCCCTCCACCCCAACGTAATCTTCCACATCCGAAAGCCACTGGAGGAGCTCACCCTGGGAACACCCGACGTCAAGAAGACGTTCACCTCGAACCCATGGCACGGCTTTCCGAAAACGGAGCGACTGGAGCCATGGGGAAAACAGGCCGTTTAACTGGGTCGACGAATCGGATTTAGCGATCATGGATTAGGATAGAAAATTCCAACCCTCGAGCCCCATGGACACGCCGAAGCTTTACAAGGCGCGGAGCCAGCCATTATGGAACATCATTTCGACACTGTCAAGATATGTTGAAATTCGGTTAAGGAAAAAAATCGAGCCAGCCCATTTTTCGAACCCGGTCCAAGATGCGCGCCACATGCCTGTCCCACGTGTAATGCTTGACCACGTGGTCGCGCGCGGAGCTTCCCAAGCGGAGGCGCAGTTCTTTGTCGCGGGCAAGCCGAACGATCGAGCGCGCCAGAGCTTCGGGGTTGCCGGGGGGCACAAGGAGCGCCGTCCTCTCGTGCTCAAGCACCTGCGCGAGCTGCTCGATGCCGCTTGCCACAACCGCCTTGCCCATGGCCATGTATTCAAAAAGCTTGGTGGGCGAGCCGAAGAACGGCGAGCCGTCCGGGTTCTGCACGTGCGGCGATAGCAGAATATCGCACGCCCCAAGGTGCGCCGGCACCTCTGCGGACGGCACGCGCCCGGTGAACGTCACGTGCGCTTCGCAGCCGTCTCGGTTAACTTGCTCCTTTACCGAAGTCCACAACGGCCCGTCGCCGATGAGCAGAAAGCGAACATCGGGAAACGCCGCGACGGCTTGCCGCACGGCCTTGGCCAACACTTCCACGCCATGCCACACGGAGAACGTGCCGATAAAACCCGCCACGATGTTGTTCTGCGAAATGCCATAACGCTCGCGGACAGATCTTCCCTCAATTCCGGGATGGAATGTCTTGGGGTTTGCCCCGTTGGGGTTGACCAAAATGCGCTCGCTTGGAACGCCCCGCGCCAGCAATTCCTCGCGGACGCGCTCCGACACGACGACGAGCAGTTCGGCAGAGCGGATGTTTACTCTCTCCATCCACCGCGCGAGGTGCATAAGAAACGTCCAGCCCCGTCCCCAATGCTCAACCATCCAAATCTCCGAGCAATTGTATTCGAGAACGAGAGACCTCCGCAAAGCACGGGATAAGAGGAGGCCAGAAACGTTAAACAACAGGTGACGCTGGTAGATAAACGCCGGACGCTTCTTTCGAAGAAGTTTCCATGCTTTCAGAAAAACGCGAGCATTATATAAGATAATGGGAACGTTAGGAACGTGCTCTCCCCATCGCCATGGGAGTACCGTTGTAACAGCATCTACGGCGGAAGGAAAATTTTCTCTGCGCTGGCTCGAAATCACCGAAACCTTTACGCCCCTATCCCGCAACCCTTCCAAAGCGCCCCGCATGTGCGCTCCCGCACCGCCCAAGACTTTTTCCGACGCAAAATCGAACGGGAGAAACAAATACAACATTCGTTGGTTTTTTTGGTTTGCAGCACGACGCTCCCGTGGCCTGCAAAACTCCAACCCCAACAGGACACTATGAGACAAAAGAATTAAAAACGGGAGCGTAACAAATTCCAACAACATCCGAATAAACCGCAGGACGAGTCCTCCATACGAGATTCGGAAGCTCCGTCCATGCGAATCGACCAGCCGACGCTCTTGGGCGCGCACCAAAAAAGCGCCGAGCTCCACAAAAAACCGGTACCGCAAAAAGCGAACCGTAGGAACGTAAATTTGCAACTCACGGCATGATGGCGCGCCCCAGAGAGCGCGAAAATACTTTCCTGCAAAGAGCGTGTGTGCGCTATAGGGAAGCCGAATCTCGTGTGCATCCTCAGGAATGACCGGGGCAGAAGAAACACCAAAAAAATTAATTGCTACTATGCGATTCCCAGGCAGCATCTTCTTAAACAGGCGTCCTATACGATTTTCGCTTCAGCGCTGGTCTTTTCGCACGGCAAAGCACCATCCGCTTGCCAAAAAAATCGGAAAAATATTTACCGCACAGACTCCATCTACTTTTGGGCAAGATAGCCTATTCGCGTTCCAAAAAAGCGAAATAGGTATGTTGCGACTTGAAGAATATACGAATTATTAGGCATGCGCCATTCTGAGTAAAAGCGCAAAGGGCGCAGTCCCATCCCGCACAGAAGCCGCCGCAGCTCTAAGGGACTGTAAAAACACTCGAAACCAAAATCCGTTTGGCCTAGACGCTGATCCTTTATTGACCGTCGCCGGTATTTCAGATTCCAGGCGTTTGACGTTGTAATTACTGCATATCCACCATGCCGCAACACGCGTGCAATTTCTTCAAAAGACTTTCTTCGCTTGCCGGGGTCAGGAATATGTTCTAGGGTCGAGAAGGCAACCACAACATCAAAACTCTCGTTTTGAAAGGGTAGCGCGCTGGCATCCGCCGCATAAAGATGAATGGTGTTAAGGAGGCAGGCAGACAATTCTTCTTGAAGAACTTGCCTTGCGCCTCGGAGATTCTTGAGCGAAAAATCAACGGCATGCCATGCCCCCGCACATTTGCCAAATTGAAGCTCATCAATGGGTTCTGCGCAGCCGACATTAAGCACCTGCTTACCACAAAGGTCAATAGGAGCGAGCAAGCTCCAATCACTTAATGCCTTATTCGTTAAATAAACGGTGTTGAAGCGATAGCCTTTCTTAAGGAAACGTTGCGGATACACGTCGTAGGCATCACGAACCGCCTTCTCCGCATCAGAATAACTTGCCCTTGATTTCATCAGGCCTCAACCTGCTTTCCACGCACTAGAGCGATGAATAAATTGCAATGGAGAGTCTCTCCCACACGAAATTTTCTCAAAAGCATTTCAAAATTGCTCTCAGCAAACCTCGCAAACCCTACTGCTTGCTTTTGAGAAGGAGAAACAGAGCCGCGATCCGGCGCAAATCATAAACACCCAACAACAATATTCCACCAAAAAATACTACACTTCCAACAGCAATCAGCACCACAAGGCCCATGAAAGAAGCACTTAACATCGGCACATACCACTTCAAAAACCCCAACACGCCACCCATGACACATCCCCCAAGCGCCATCCGTGCTACAACGCTTCCCAAAGCTTTCCAGGGCATGGTTATGCCGTCCTTGTGTATAAAGTGGGCCATAAACATGCTCTGTCCAAGGTAGCCCAGACCCATACCAATAGGGACCACAAGAACTCCCAGGCCACCTCTTAATCCGAATACCACCGCCATATTCAGCCCCACTCCGATCAAGATAATCTCCGTGACCCGCCAATGTGCTCGCTTCGCCCAGAAATAGTATCCCAGCATGGAATTTAATCCAACGCCGAGGATGCCCGCTGCGTAGAAGACCAGCAAGCGGTACACAGCCTCCGTGGAGTCCGCGCCGAACGCTTCCCGCTCAAGGAGAGTCCGCACCACTTCGCGCCCTAAAATGACAAATCCAATGGTCAAGGGAATGGAAAACAAAAAAACGGTTTTTATTCCAAACGTAATCGTGTTCCTGAGTTCATCCCAATTCCCCTCTGCGATGAGTCTGGAGTACATGGGAAACACTGCGGTAGCAAGGCTTGTCATCATGAGGCTGGAAGGAATGCTCACGAGTTTGAAAGCATATCCCAAGGCAGCCACGCTTCCCTCGGGGAAATGCGTTGCAACGGCCTGCGGGACAATATAGTTCAGCTGATCCAGGATGCGAAACAGCAGCAAGGGGCCGAAAATAACCGCGAGGAACTGGGGAAATACAGGATGCCACATTGTTCCCCTCCACGAAAGGCGCTGATAGCCCCGAAAGATGAACCATAGGAGCACTGCACTGGCAATCGCGGAAACGATTTGAGCATTTAACAGGGCGAAGATGCCCCATTCATTTGCGTAATAAAAGATGAAGGTGATGGCCAAAATCTTATAAAAAAACGGAGCAAACGCCGGTCCTGCAAAATGGTAGTTCGCCTGCAGAATAACCCCTACCACGCCGCCCAACAGCATAAAGAACGCGGCGGGAAGCAAATACAAGAAAAGACGCTCGGTAAGGGCCTGCGTTTCTGCATTAAAGCCGCGGGCGATGATGCCAAACAGCGGACGCGTACAAAACGCCAATGCGCCCAGCCCCACTACGACGAACAGAAAAAGTCCCTTGAACATCGCACTCAACATTTGGGACAATTCCTGCTTTTGTTCATTGGCAAGATATTCGTTGATGACCGGAACCAGTAAAACGGAAGCGTTTGCGACAACGACCGTAGTCAGGGAATTCGGAATTAGCAGGGCAATGTTAAAGGCGTCCATGGCGGCGGAAGTCCCATACGCTCGCGCCATCAACATCTGCACCAGCAGCCCTAGCGGCAGGCCGAGCGCGTTGGCCACGGCAATGGTGCCGGCTGCGCGTAAAAGACGGGCACGCGTCATGGTTTACGTCTGCCCCTCAATCCAGCGGTCGTACCACTTCAGGAAGTTGAACAAAATCCAATACGCGGAACTGTCGCGGCGCGAAGAGGGCCCCTTCATCTCGGCGTCCACGCGGTCGAAGCGCAGAAAGCCCCGCCGCCGAAACCGCGTCGTTTGAAACGTATGGCGCATCTCCCGACCAAGCTCCGTGTCCATCCAGGCGTCCACCGGCGCGGCGAAGCCCTGCTTTCGCCGATAGATGATGTCGTTGGGAATCAGGCCCTCGACGGCCTTCTTGAGGATGTGCTTCGTTTCCCCGTGATGAATCTTGAGCGCCGGCGGAATGTTCATGGTGAACTCGGCCAGCGCGTGGTCGAGGAACGGAACGCGGGCCTCAACCGATGTGGACATGGTAATCTTGTCCACGCGCATGAGCAGAAGCTCCGGCAGGCGGTGCTTGAGCTCCATATAAATCATCTGCTCCAGGAAATCGGCTTCCGGCTTCTCGCGGCGCAGATGGTCGGCGAGGGCTCCGACCACCGTGGCCGACGAGAGGTGCTGATGATTGCCGAGAAAAGAATCTCCCAAGCCCTGAAAATACGGCACCGTGACCCCATTCCCGAACGCGTCCTTGTTCACGTAGCGCTGTTTGGCGGTTTCCAGGAAAGCAATGGCGCCGCCCCAGAATAATTCCTGGTCGTAGGCCGCCCGCATGGCGAGTTCGGCGCCAAACGCGGGCATCCACCGCCTTCCCGTCCAGCGCGAACGCGAAGCAAGCAGCGCCATATGCGCCGCCGGGACGCGCACCGCCCGCGGCAGCCTGCGGAACCACTTCCAGGGGCCTTCATGTATCCGCTGAAAGATGACGTTCCACGGGTAGCCACAGAACTGCTCGTCGCTTCCCTCCCCCACCTGAATCACTATGGTGCCGTTGTCGCGCGCGAGCTTCGACACATAATAGAGCGGCACGCAGACGGGATCGGCGATCGGCTCGTCCTGGTGGTAGATGAGGTCCGGAAGATACTCCAGAAGGTCGCTCTCGCCAATGAGAACCTCGTGATGGTTCGTTTTGAACTCGCGGGCGATGCGGCGCGCGTATTCCAGTTCGTTGTATTGCGGATTGTCCTTAAACGCGACGGTAAAGGTGTCCACGGGGCGGTCCATCAGGCGCGCCATGAGAGCCACGTTGGTGCTCGAGTCGATGCCTCCGCTCAGGAACACGCCGAACGGCACGTCGCTCATCATGCGCTTCTCGATGGATTCGGACAGAAGGCGTCGGATTTCCTTCGTGCAGTACGCCTCGACGCCCGGCTCCCCCGACTCGCGAAATGCCCGCTCGAAGCGCTCGCGGGGCACGATGGGATCCCAGTAGTGGTAAACGCGTGGATCCCGGCCTTCCTCAACCACCATGGCATGCCCGGCGGGCAGCTTGTAGATCCCCTTGAACATGGTGAGCGGCGCCGGCGCGGTGTAGAGCGTCATATAGTGATACAGTGCCGTCGGGTCCACATCGCGCGAAACCTGCGGATGCTCAAGCAGCGCCTTGATCTCGGAGGCAAACAACACCTGGCCGCCCGTGAAGGTGTAGTAAAGGGGCTTGATGCCGATGCGGTCGCGGACAAGCCAGAGACGCCTCCTGCGCGCGTCCCACAAGCCGAAGGCGAACATCCCTTGAAGACGACGCACGCACTCGAGGCCCCATCGGTCGTAGGCGTAGAGTAGGGTTTCGGTATCCGTACGCGACCGATAGCGGTAACCTCCGGCCTCGAGCTCGGTTCGAAGCTCAGCGTGGTTGTACACCTCGCCGTTATAGGCAATCCAAAGCGCGCCGTCGGCGCTGGCCATGGGCTGGGCGCCCGCTTCGGAAAGGTCAACGATGCTCAGCCGCCGGTGCGCCAGCCCGACCCGGCCGTCCGGGGAGCGCCACACGCCGGCGCCGTCGGGGCCGCGATGCACCATGGTGTCTCGCATGCGCTCCAAAAGTGATTCCGTAATCTCGGCATCGCCTTTCCGAAATTTAAAGATTCCCGCGATCCCGCACATCGCTAGATCAGGTGCACCTCCAGGGCATCCACACGCACGGCGGGGCAATGCCCACGGACGGCAACTCCACAAAAGAAAATCTTGACGTACTTTAGCGGCTCCTCGCGGTTGGTAACATGCCGCTCGGTCAAACCCCCTACGACATCCTCCAACTCAACACGTCTCCAGCCGCCTCCTGCGTCTTCGTCAGCCTCAGGCCCGCTTGCAGGAGAGCCTATCCATTTTTCCGGAAACTTGAGACGCACGTAAAGCATCAAAATCGCCGGCAAAGCGCATTCCCCCTCCATACGCACATAAGCGACGAGGCGAACACGGTCTTCCGGAAAGAGTCGAACGTCAACGGACTTCCAATACGCCCGCCATTGAGAATCCTCAACTTGATGTTGAATAAGCACCTCTTCACTTCGGGAACTCCGGTAGCCGGGAGGCGAGATGCGGCGCGCCTTGACTTCCGCGTCACGCCATCCCCCGCGCCAAAAACGCAGCACCGGCTGGGTTTCAAAATCTTCTAAAGTAACATATGGTTTCCCGCCCCAAATTTTTTCCCGATGCGCCGCATACCGGGTATCCAGCCAGCGCAAATAGGGTGCAATCTGCGGGCTGCAGACCCCCGCCAGGTCAAAGCACCGCCTGGCTTGTTCCCATTTCTCAAGCGCCACGGCTTTCCGCGCCTCTTTGAGGAAAAATTCCTTCGCCTTCAGCTGGAGAGCGTCGGATTCCTGCTTTGACGCCTGAGCCACTTCGTCGAGAGCTTTTCGAAAAAGCGTCCAGTCCTCCTCGCCTGCCCTCTCCGCCAGCCAGAGCGCTCCCCGCGCAAGCGTTTGCCAGAACGCGACGCGAATTAGCCGCTCCGATTCCCGCAGAAGTTGCCTGGCCCCGGGGAAATCGCCGTGCTCCGTGAGCACCAGGGAAGCTTCACAGAGCCGGATGGCAAACTCTTTCCGGAGCACGGAGTGGACGGGAAATAAAGCCACGGCGGCGCCGTAGCCCTGATGCCATGGGGCTATGACTTCCGGTGCCGCCCGAAAGGCCATATCGCCAAGGGCCCAGGCCGTCAGATAGTGCCCCGGCGCTTGCCGCCACGCCCGCACGTAGCCGCGCTCCGCCTCTTGCCACCATTCGAATCTCTCGCGAGGACGATTCTCTCCGAAAGCAAAGGCAAGGTCCGACGCCCGCTTTTTTAAAACCCCGTCCCACGGAGCCAGCCGCGAGGCAAGCCGCAGCTTGGCATGGTGCTCCTCCGAAACGTCCTGCTCCCCTGCGACAAAGTGCTTGCGTCCCAGATGGTGTGCCCATGCATCGGCAACGACCGCGTAAGCCGCCGCCGCGACGCCCAGCAAAACCGCCGCGGAAAACAGCGCTTTGCGACTCATTCTTCTTGCACCCTTCCCAGGGACGCGGAAATGGCCGCGGTGACCGAAAACACAAACGACACGGCGGGAATGCGAAGCGGGAAATCGAAGACACTATGGAACAGCACGTTCGCCAGTCCCACCCCCAGACCCGCATGGAGGGGCGAAAGCCGCACCTTGCTGCGCATCGCTACCGCGGCCATAGCCCAGCCCAAGAGCCCGAGTGCCGCGAGGCCGCCTTCCAGGCCGATTTCCAAAATATCGGACTCGGCGTGTTCGGCAATGCTCCGCTCCCCAGGCACCGTTCTGCGGTACGGAAAGATGGTCCGAAAAGTCCCCCATCCCGCGCCCCATAAAGGGAATTCCTGGATCCCCTTCCAGACGTCATGCCACAAATAAAAACGCTTTTCCTCGCCGAAGTGCATGAGGTCAATCTGCCTGGCTTCCTGGACGAGCGCTTCCTCCCAGCCAAGATAGACAATCGCCCCCAGGCTCAGGGCCACCAACAAGCCTACCATCACGACGATGACGGTAACGGAAGGTCCCTGCCCGCGCTGCAGATACATCACGAAAAGCAGTCCAAACAAAACCAGCCCCCATGCCGTAACCAGAAGCCCGCCCCGCGAGCGGGCAAGCCCCACGGCGACGAGCATCCCCACCGTCAAAAAGCAGAAGCAGAAGCTCTTGGCGAAATCGTTCGGAGTGAATTCACGCTTTTTCCGGCGCCGCCGCACCACCGACGCCCCGTCGGGGGTTACGCGAAAATGCTTCTGCTCCGGAGGGATAAAATTGATAAACACAAAACCGAGCGCGACGGGAAAGACCAGTTCCATCAAGGTGCAGAAGTGATTGGGATTGACGAAAGGGCCCATGAAACCGTAGGGAATTTCACGAAAGCCGTAGAGATGCCTCGTGCCGCTCACGTGCTGCAGTATGCCGACAAAAGCCACGGCAAATCCCGAGCCGACGAGGTGGAAAAGCACCCACCTTGCCCGCTCGAACGTCGGAAAAAGCTGCAAACATAGGAAGAATACCATCCCGAGCGACACCACCAGCAGGCCGTCCCGCAGCGTCGCCGCCGGATAGACGCTCAGGGGCAGCCAGTCGGAAAACCGCCATGCCTCCACGGATCCGGCGTCCGGCGGCTCGCTCCCCTCCTCGACCTCCAGTTCTTTCCAGAGCTCATCCGTGTTCTTCGGAAGGCCCAGAGAAAGCCAGCGGCCTTCCGCAATCACGGGCTCCCATACGACGGCGCCCGTTCCGTAGCCCGGAAGCGTCTGCGCATAGAGGCGGTACGTTCCCGGGGAGACGATCTTCATCATCACGGGAGGCATCGGCAGAAGCTGAAAAATCAAAAGGCCGAAGAACAGGAGAAGCGGGAGTTCCGCGCCCGTGCGAAGAAACCGGCGCCCGGCGCAGTAGGTGTAGTTCTGGAGGCGGTAAACGTGCACCGGCTCATCCGGCAGCGTCTTGCGCGAAGGAAACCGCCCTCTCGTGAGGTGCTGGAGAGCGCGCGCCAGCCGCGGATGGCGCGCCCAGAGGCGTTTCCTCCAGCCGAGCGCCCGCAGCTCCCGCCACTCGGCGCGATAGCGCGCCTGCTCACCTTCCCTGACGACCCAGGCTTGCATGAGCAGCCACGCCCCGAACATGCCCACGCTCACCGAGACGAGCACGGCGCGCGCCCAGAGCTCGACCGAGGCGAAGGCGAGCGGCGCGAACCACAGGAGCGCATAGACGCCCCAGCGCAGCCATTTTTCCATATACTTCCGCCTCATGCCCGCATGCCCCGCCGGAGTTTCGGGAACAAAAAAACTTTTATCGGCACGTTAAGAAGCCTTGGTCAATGGTCAAAAGGGACCGTCGACCATTGACCGTCAGCTATTGAACTACTTCGGTCTTCCCGTCATTCCCCTGCTTCGGCCCGTTCGAGGAACTCTACAATCTCAGTGTGGCCGCCTTTTGTCGCCCACATCAGTGCGGTCACGCCGTCATTGTTTTTCGCGTTCATGTTCGCGTCCGCATTAATCAGGGCCTTCACCATCTCGGTGTGGCCTTCCTGTGCTGCGGCCATCAAGGCGGTTTCGCCGTATTTGTCCTTCGCGTTCACGTCCGCGCCCGCTGCAATCAGAGCCTTTACTGCCTCGATGTGGCCCTCGAACGCTGCCCCCATCAGGGCGGTCACGCCGTCTTCGGCCTTCGCGTTAACGTCCGCCCCCGCGGCAATCAGGGCCTCTACAATCCCGGCGTGGCTCTCCTGTGCCGCAGCCATCAGGACGGTCCGGCCGTCTTTGTCTCCCGCATTCACGTCCGCGCCCGCTTCAATCAGGGTCTTCACCGCCTCGATGTGGCCCCCCAATGCCGCCCCCATCAGGGCAGTCCAGCCGTCTTTGGGCTTCACGTTTACGTCGGCACCCGCTCTAAGCAGGGTCTTCGCCGTCTCGGTGCCGCCCATCCATGCCGCAAGCATCAAGGAGGTCACGCCGTCTTCGTTTTCCGCGTTCACGTCCGCTCTTGCCCTTATCAGGGCCTTCACGGCCTCGGTGTGGCCCTTCTCTGCCGCAAACATCAGGGAGGTCTGGCCGTTTTTGTCCTCCGCGTTCACGTCCGCGCCCGCCCTTCTCAAGGCCTTCACAATCCCGGCGTGATTCTCCTGTGCCGCACGCATCAGGGCGGTCACGCCGTCTTTGTCCTCCGCGTTCACGTCCGTGTCCGCCCTTATCAGGGTCCTCACAATCCCGGTGTGGCCCCCCAGCGCCGCAATCATCAGGGCGGTCTTGCCGTCTTTATCCTCCACGTTCACGTCCGCGCCCGCGTCAATTAGAGCCTTTACTGTCTCGGTGTAACCTTCGAATGCCGCCCCCATCAGGGCGGTCGCGCCGTCTTCGGCCTTTGCGTTCACGTCCGCCTCCGCCTCAATCAGGGCCTTTACAATCCCGGTGTGACTCTCCCGTGCTGCAAGCATCAGCGCGGTCACGCCGTCTTCGTTTTCCGCGTTCACGTCCGCGCCGGCATCAATCAGAACCTTCACCGTCCCGGTGTGGCTCTTCCGCGCGGCCCCCATCAGGGCGGTCTGGCCGTCATTGTGTCTTGCGTTCACACCCGCCCCCGCCTCAATCAGGGTTATCACCGTCTCGGCGCCGCCCATCCATGCCGCAAGCATCAAGGGGGTCATGCCGTCTTCGTTTTCCGCGTTCACGTCCGCGCCCGCGTCCATCAGAACCTTCACCGTCGCGGTGTGACTCTCCTGTGCCGCAGCCATCAGGGCGGTCACGCCGTCCTTGTCCTCCGCGTTCACGTCCGCCCCCGCGGCAATCAGGGTCTTCACCATCTCGGTGTGGCCTTCCTGTGCAGCAGCCATCAGGGCGGTCAGGCCGTCTTTGTTCTTCGCGCTCACGTCCGCCCCCGCCTCAAGCAAGGCTTTCGCCATATCTGCGTGGCCCTTCCATGCCGCAAACATCAGGGCGGTCTGGCCGTTTTCATCCTTCGCGTTCACATCCGCGCCCGCATCAATTAGGGCCTTCACCGCAACGGGATAGCCCTTGTATGCCTCCTTCATCAGGGCAACCGCGTGGTCGGTGCGGCTTATTAATAACTCCGATCGCAAAGCGGCCAACGTCGCAAGCATCAGGGCGGTCCGGCCGTCTTTGTCCTTCGCGCTCACATCCGCGCCCGCGTCAATGAGAGCCTCCACCGTTTCCGCATGGCCCCTATCCGCCGCAGCCATCAGGGCGGTCCGGCCGTCTTCGTCCTTCGCGTTCACGTCCATGCCCGCAGCAATCCAGAACTTCACCGCCTTTGTCTGACCAAAATGTGCCGCTGACATCAAGGCGGTCCCGCCCAAGAAATAGGCAACCAAAAAGAAGACCATCAGGAAAACGACCAGAACGAAGCCTGCTGCAATAGCGAGTTTTTTTAATTTCTTCATGGGTTCAGGACCACCTTTCCACGGTTAAGGCTACAACAATCCAACGAGAAGCAACGGGAGCAACAACATAACCATTCTAACGGAAAAATTCATCTTCGTCACCTTTTATACGCCCTATCAAAGGTTCATGCCCCGCCAGCCGTACATCTCTTTAAAATACTTCCGGTAGGCCCCCGACGCGACGTGCTTGATCCAGGAGGAATTTTCCTCGTACCACTCAACGGTCCTCCGCAGCCCCACGGCGAACGACGTCCTAGGCTTCCACCCCAGCTCCCGCTCCGCCTTCCGCACGTCGAGCGCGTAGCGGAAGTCGTGCCCGGGGCGGTCCGCCACGAAGCGCAAGAGCGACTCCGGTTTTCCCATTATGCGCAGCACCCGGCGGGCGACGTCTATGTTGCGGCGCTCGCACCGCCCGCCGATGTTGTAGACGCGCCCCACCCCGCCCTTCCGGAACGCCTTCATGAGCGCCTCGCAGTGGTCCTCCACGTAAAGCCAATCGCGGACGTTCAGCCCACGGCCGTAGACGGGAATTTTTCGATTCTTCGCAAGGCGCGTCACCATCAGGGGAATGAATTTCTCCGGAAACTGGTACGGGCCCTAGTTGTTCGAGGAGCGCGTGATGACGGCCGGAACGCCGTGCGTGTGCACGTAGACCTGGACGAGCAGGTCCGCCGCCGCCTTGCTCGCGGCGTAGGGGCTCCGCGGCGCAAGGGGGCTCTTTTCGGAAAACTTCCCCCGCGGCCCGAGCGAGCCGTAGACCTCGTCGGTCGAGATGTGAAGGAACCGTCGCAGCGCGGGCGCGCGGCGCGCCGCCTCGAGGAGGGCGTGCGTGCCCACCACGTTCGTGCGAAGAAACGGCGCCGCGTCGCGGAGGCTCCGGTCCACGTGGCTTTCCGCCGCGAAGTGGAAGACGGCCCCGACGGGCCGCGGCTTCCAGCGCGCGGCCTTCCATTTTCCCGAAAGCAGGCGCTCCACGAGCGCCCCGTCGCAGACGTCGCCCCGGACGAAGGCGTAGCGCGGCCGCTTCGCCCCAGCCCCCCAGCGCGCCTCGACGTCCTTCAGACTTTCCAGATTGCCCGCGTAGGTGAGCTTATCGAGGTTGACCACGCGATGGGCGCGCGTACGGGCCAGCAAGTGGCGGACGAAATTGGAGCCGATGAAGCCCGCCCCGCCCGTTACGAGAACGTCCATGCGGCGCGCCGCCCCCTCGGCGGCACAAAGCTCCGCCTTAACGAGGCCGGGCCTCGCTCGGATTGGAATGAGGAAGAAATTTCCTTCAGAATGTCAGGCCGCGGCCATCACGGACCGCCGCGGCAATTCGACGTGGCGCAGCGCGCCGAGCAGCCTCAGAAGAATCTGCACGCGCTCCGCGCCCGTCATGTACCTTTCGAACAACCCCTCCAGGCCCTCGAACGGTCCTTCTACAACGCAAACCCGCTCGCCCGCCCGCAGCGGGGGAACGGGAATCTCGATAACGCCCTCGCCGTTTTCGCGCCCGCGAATTTCCTGCACGTCCTCGTCGTCGAGGGCCGCGACCAGCGTCGATTGCGAGAGCGTGTGGCGAACGCCGGGGAACCACCGCATCCGCTCAACGCAGTCGCGGGGCGCAAGCTGAACGAAGACGTAGCCCGGAAAGAGCATCCTGGGCTTTTCGTAGCGCTCCTTCCGCACAAACTTGGGCGCGTAGGACGAGATTTCTTCGGCCTCGAGGCGGGCGGCAACGCGCTCTTCCCACCTCGGCTTCGTCCTAACCACGCACCAGCGGGGCTGTTCGTCACTCAGCGAGACGTACATAAAGTGTCCCTATGCACAAAAAGACATTATAGCCGAAAACGGGGGGCATGCCAAATTACAAGCCCTCACGAATTTCACAGTCCCCCGCCCCCGCGAAGAAGGAAAAAGATTCCGAGAACACATCACTTTAAGTGTCATGTGCTCATCCAAAGTTCAGCGGCGGGAGCGCCCTTCTATCGACGCGAGGAGGAAGGGGCTGCCGGCGGCGGCTCGCCCGGTGCGGCTTGGGGCCTCGCCAGGTACCCCTTCACGAGCCGCGTGACCACGGAGCTCACGACGACGATGAGCAGCGTGACGGCGAGCAGGCACACGGCGGCGACGGCGGCCTTCGGGTCCACGTCGAACCGGATGCCGTCGAACATCCGCTTCGGAAGCGTGATGGCGGACGTTCCGGCGAGGAAGTTGGCGATCACGATCTCGTCCATCGATATCCCGAAGGCCAGGAGATACCCGAGCAGGACGGACGGCCAGAGCTGCGGCAGCACCACGAGGAAGAAGACCGAGGGCGTGGTGGCGCCCAGGCTGCGCGCCGCCCACTCCACCCGTATGTCGATGCCCAGGATTCCCAGGTAGGTCGTCAGGGCGACCGTGGGCAGCGCGAGCACGGCGTGGACCATCGCCATGGCCCACGGCGAGCCGACCCACCCGAGCCGGGAGAACAGGAAATAACACGACGCCGCGAGGGCGATCAAAGGCATGAGCAAAGGAAGCAAGATGCCGATCCCCAGAATTTTCATGGAGCGGAGGTCGCTGCGCACGATGGTCCACGCCGCGGAGACGCCCGCCACCGTGGCCGCGGCCGCGGCCAGGGCCGCCATCCGCAGGCTGAGCGTCAGGGAGCCCAGCCACTCCGGGTCGCTCAGGAATTCCCCGTACCAGCGCAGCGACAGCGCGGGAATCGGAAAGATCCAGAACCGCGAGGAGGAAAGCGACATGGGAACGACCATCAGGGTCGGGACGAGAAGGAAGACGCCGATAAGACAGGCGGCGGCCAGAAGGCACACGTTCGTGGGCGAGCGGCGCAGCGTCATGGCCTGATTCCGCTGAATCTTCTCAGATGGGGATATCCGAGCCAGGCCACCGCCGAGAGCAGGCCGAGCGTGACGACGACCAGAATCACGCTCAGGGCGGCCGCGAGCCCCCAGTTCCCGAACCGCGTGATCTGCTCGTCGATGAGCTGGGAAACCATCAGGTCGGCGGGACCGCCGAGCAGGGCCGGCGTAATGTAGAACCCGAGCGCAAGGAGAAAGACCAGCCCGAACCCGATCACGACGCCCGGCATGGAAAGAGGCAGAATGATTCTCCGAAAGACGGCGGCCGGCCTAGCCCCCAGGCTCTCCGCGGCCCAGAGGATCTGGGGCTCGACCCGGCGAAGGGCGGTCGCAACGCAATATATCGTGAAGGGAAGAAGCACGTGCGTCATGCCGATCACGACCCCCAGCCTGTTGTAGACCAGCGGCAGGGGTTCGCGAACGAAACCGCCCGCTTGCAGAAGCCAATTGACGAGGCCGTTTTTCTGCAAAATCACAATCCACGAAAAGGAGCGGACGAGAATGCTCGTGAGGAAGGGAACGTAGACCATCACGGTGAGCGTGAGCCGCCACGTGCCCTTCGCGCTGCCCAGCACGACGCCCACTGGGTAGCCCAGGAGGGTGCACACCGTCGCGACCAGGAGGCTTATCTTAAGCGAGTTAAGGAAGACACCTTGATAGACGGTGTCCGCGAAAACCTGGCGGTAGTGCTGCAGGCCCGTAGGGTGGCCGGCAAAGCTCCGAACGACGAGCTCCCCTATGGGCAGGAGGAAAAAAAGCAGAAGGAGCAACGCACAGGGAAAGGCGAGAAGAAACAGCCAGGCTTCACCGCCCCTTCTCGCGGCGCCAGCCGCGTCTCCGGTCACTCGATCCGCCAGAGGTCCCAACGGCTCAACACCTCGGCCTCGTTCTCGGCCCACCATGCCGAATCCAGCCAGACCTGTCTTTTCAGATTCTCCTCGGCGGTCGGAAGGTGCACCTTCATCCCGGGCGGAACCATGTCGAGCGCCAGGCGATTCGTGGGGCCGTACGGAATGCGGCGCACCTGGTCCGCCTGGCGCTCCGCCCGAACGGCGAACGCGATGAATTCCATGGCCAACCGGCGGCGTTCCTCGGGCAGGCCCCGCGGAATCACCCACCAGTCGCTGTCCATGATGCCCTGTCCCCACTCCACGGCGATGGGGATGTTTTCCTCATGAACCGCCGACCAGATCCTTCCGTTGTACGCGGAGGTGAGAACCACTTCCTCGTTGGCAAGCAGCTGCGGCGGAACGGCGCCGGCGTCCCACCAGACCGCCACGGAAGGCCTGAGCCTGTCAAGGCTGCGGAACGCGCGCTCGACGTCGAGCGGATAGAGCTCTTCCGGGGCGACGCCGTCGGCCAAAAGCGCGGCTTCCAACGTGAGGTGGGGCCTCTTCTCGAGGCCCCTCCTTCCCGGGAATTTTTCCACGTCCCAGAACTCCGCCCATGTCGCCGGGTGCGGCTTCCCCGGGGGGAATTCTTTCAGGCTGTAGGCGATGATGTTGGAATACACGATGTTCGCGACGCCGTATTCGTGCACCGCCCAAGGCAGGAGCTCATCTTTCGGCACGACCGAATAATCGATGCGCTCCAAGATCCCCTCGTTGGCCCCCCGGTACACGAGGCGGCTCTCCGCGTCCACGACGTCCCACTCCAAATTGCCGGTCTCGACCATGGCCTTGAGCTTGGAGTACTCCCCGGCGTGGGAAACCTCGACGAGGCGCACGTTCCGCTCTTTCTGGAAAGGCTCGAAAAAAGCCGCCCGCTGCGAATCCTGATAGGCCCCGCCGTAGGATGCAATGGTGAGAGTGGGCCCGGCCGCCTCCTCGGTGCCGCAGCCCCCCTGCAAGACCAAACACAAAAGACCCGACAGGACGAGCAGCGACCGCCCGCCGAGTCCCCAACCGTTCTTTCGTATTCGCTTTCTCATGTTCATGTTCATTTATTCGGAATTTTTCGGAATCAGATGCACGGCGGAAGAGGCGAAGCCGGCCCACACGGAAGGCTCCGCCGGCAGGGGCGTCTGGGCCTGGCAGCTTGCAACGATTCGAAGCCCCCCTTCCGTGCGCACGAGCACGCGCTTGTGCCCGCCGTAAAAAGCAATCTCTTCCACGCGGCCGCGCCACCCGGGCTTCCCTCCTTCCGGCGCGTTTTCCGCGGATTGAATGAGAACCTGCTCGGGACGAACGACCGCGAGAAGTCGACGGCCGCCTTCCTTCGGAACGGCGTCGCCGGGCACCACCGCGGACTGTCCGCCGGGGAGCTCAAGCAATGCGGTGTCCCCGCCGCGGTCCGTCACGGTGGCGGGAATGAAGTTCGCCTCCCCGAGCGATTTTGCCACGTACGCGGTATTCGGCCGATAGTACAGATCCGCCGGCGCGCCCACCTGCACGATTTCGCCGGCATGCAGCACGGCAATCCGGTCGGAGAGACGAAGCGCCTCGTCGCGGTTGTGCGTCACGTAGCAGACCGTCAGCCTGTACTCCCGATGAATTTTCTTAATTTCTTTTTGAAGCTCCTCCCTCAGGGGAGGGTCCAGGGAGCCGAGCGGCTCGTCCATCAGGAGCACCTTGGGAGGATGCACGAGAACCCTCGCGAGGGCGACGCGCTGCTGCTCGCCTCCGCTCAGCGTGTGGGGCCTGCGCTCCGAGAAGGCCGAAAGGCCCACGCGGTCCAGCATCGCCTCGGCGCGCTTGCGGGCCTCCGTCCGCGAGACCCCATGCATCCGCAGCGGGAACATGACGTTGCCCGCAACGCTCAGGTGGGGAAATAGGCCCAGATTCTGAAAGACAATCCCCATGGCTCGCCGATGCGGCGGCAGGGGCGCGACGTCTTCGCCGTCGAGAAACAAGCGGCCGCCCGTTGGTTTCACGAAACCCGCGATCATCAGCAGCAAGGTGGTTTTTCCTGACCCGCTCGGCCCGAGCACCGTAAAGAATTCCCCCGGCAGGATTTCGATGGAAAGCCGGCGGATGACCGTCGTTTCGCCGTGAACTTTGCTGAGGTCCTTGGCCTCAAGCCGGCCCGCCGCGGGAGCCCCGGCAGCGCCGCCTTGCCCGGGAAAGCTCGCCCCGCCCCGTATTTCCGGACTTCTTCGCGTGCCCGTATTTTCCATATCTTGCCAAGAAACCTTCGAAAAAGCCGCCCCTTGTGTTCCCGGGACCCGCCCCGGCGCTTCGTCACCCGGCCATTGGCTGAAAACAGCTAAGTAAGAAAGAAAGCGGGCCTAGGATGCAGGCTCGACCTCGCCCATGATCTCGCCCACGGTCCCAACCATGGTCTCGCGCAGAGCGTCAAACTCATCGGAAACCTGACTTCGCATGGCGGAAGCCGGATACTCGTTCAGGAAGATGGTGTATTGCTCCTCGGCCTCGCTCAGGCGGCCTGCTTCCCTGAATACGCGCGCCCGCGCAACGATAAGCAAATCGGTCGTAAAAAAGCCCTGCTCGGTTTCCATAAGCCGGGTTAGGATCTCATCGGCTTCGTCGTAACGCTCGCTGGAGGCGTACAGGAGCGCCAATTTGTACGACGCGAGCTGCCCCAAATCATCGGGGCGGTCCGCCATTTCCTCCAACGTAGGAAGCGCGCCCTCTTCGTCCCACGCTTCCAGCCGATGGTGCATCATGTACCAGCGCGCCACCTGGGCCGCGTCCGAGCGCGGATAGCGGTTGAGCACCGTCTGCCAGCGCTCCAGAATCGCTTCGGGCGGTTCGTCGTTTTCTTGGGCGCGAAACGCCTCGTACACCAGGAAGGACGCCTTGTTTTCGCGGCTCTGCCAGTACACGTAGACGCCGTACACGGCAAGGGCAACGAGCAAGACCGCCGCGAGGGGGTAGAACCAGCGCTCGGCGTTTTCCGAAAGGTAGACATAGGCGCGGTCCACCGCCGTGTAGAATTCGTCTTCGCGGACGTCTTTTTTGTGCAGCCGGGCCATAGAAGGAGACTATCCTATAAGGCCGCGAGAGGCAAGTCAAGAGAAACGGAGAGGCCGCGCCCGGCGGATCGGGCGCGGAGCGCAATGCCCGATCGGCCGGCCCGCTACTGGGCCTTGTCCTCAATCAAGTGGTGTAATCGTCCCCATAAAGCGGCCAGAAACCACTATCAACGCCGTGGCGGGGCACTGCAAGTAAGTGCCTTTTAAGAAGTTTTCCTAACTTGAATTCAAGGAGATGCTTGATTATTATAGTAAAAATAGCTCCTGGGAAAAAACTGAGCCAATGCTCAAGAAACCAACTGCCCTCTTACTTTTTCTGGCTGCCCTGGCGTCGTGGGGTGTGGCAAAGGAGAAGTGAAGCGAGGATACGCTTTTAACTCACTCAGGAGAAAAGACTCATGAAAAATTTATTTTCACTGTTTCTAATCGCAACGCTCTGTTTTCCCGTGCTTTCTGCACAGCAGACGGAAGAAACCGAGCTGCAGCCTAAGGACGCGGACGACGCGCCAATAGTGATTCCGGAAGCTGCCGAGCCTTCCCCTCAAGAGGAAGCTGCAGAGCCAACAACAATAAAAATTACTCTTCCAGTGGACATGACGTTTGATGTTGAGCTGATGGAGCACCTCAACGCAAAATACAACGCTCCGGACCAGAGAATCCAATTTCGCGTTGCCAAAGACGTGCTTGTAGGAGATCACGTTGCCATCTCTAAGGGAACATACGTAACCGGCCGCTTTATATCTGCTAAAACAAACAAGCGTGGGGGAAAAGGAGGAAGCATAGACTTTCAAGTAGAGGAAACTCGAGCCGTGGACGGCACCGTGGTGCCGCTGGAAGGCCTGATCAGGGAATTAGGAAAACAGAAATCGGGAACAGCCGCGGGAATCATGTTCGGAGTTGGTGGGTCTGGTTTCAAAAAGGGAGGCCAAGGCTTTGCCCAAAAAGGGGCTCCTTACCAGGCCACAGTCCACAACGATACCGTGATAACTTTGGAAGATAAAGCGCAGGAAGCGGAAAGCGACGAAGAAGGCGAAGAAATTGCTGAAGCGGATTTCGAGTGCGCGGAAAAAGAAATTTATCTCAACCTAGGTAAAGAGACCCCCCTTTCCCCGATGATTGTGACTCTTAAGCCCGGAGATCGGAACCCAGAAACCATCAAAAGGACAGTGCTTTATCAAGTCAACGACTACATCCTTGATCCTTCTAGACCAGTTCTTGCAAAGGGTCAAGAAGAACAGGAGGATGGCTCTTTGGCACTCCAGTTTGACGGCTGGGACGTATTGCGATTCCTTCCAAATGGTCCGTCCACGCTGGTGTTTCGCTCCGAAGCAACTGGCGGAGAAATTTTTCAGGGAAGCGACTCGGTGACGCTGGACCTCAAAGCGAAGAAATAATGCGCCTAGAAAACGCAATACGGAAAACACAGCCACTACAATTTGGAGGTAAATTTGATGATGAACAAGCAGAGTAAAGTAACCCCTATCAAATGTTTCGTCCTAGGTTTCTTTGTATCCTTGGTTGCACCTCTTTTTGTCTCCGTCTTCGGAGCAGTGAAGCACGATGAGATGGTGTACGGTGAACCAAAGGACGATATGGCGCTTGTATATTTCATCCGCTCCGGCCATTTCACGGGGAGCGCACGCACCCTGTTTCTCTATGCCGATGACACGTTCCTGGGAACGCTCGACAACAAGTCGTACAGTTTTGCCTATGTCGAGCCCGGCAATCATCTTTTCTGGACGAACTGGACCCGTATCTCGAAGGAAATGGAGCTGGTGGCCGGAGTGACCTACTATCTCGATGTCTGGATGAAGATTTCCATTGTGGACAAAGTGCAGGGGAAGGCGCTGATCTCCCAGCAGGGTCGCTACGTGACGCCGACGGATAGAGAGATGGCAACCTCGGCAAGGCATATTGAGAAGCGCTACGGAAGAGCCCAGAAACGAGATGCAAAGAAAGAGAAGGCGGAGATCGAGACCGTTGCTACGGTGAAAAAACCGGATGATACGGAAGGGATGGTGAAGATTCCCGGAGCCACGAAGATCCGGCTCGAGCTCCTGGAGAACGTTTCGTCCTACTACAACGAAACCGGGGGTACGGTATGGTTCAAGGTGGCGAAGGACCATGCGGTCGGAGGCCGGCCCTACCTGCGCAAAGGGTTGAGATTCTCGGGCACGATACGCCAGGCGCAGCGCGCCAAGGCTTACGGAGCGGGGGGCGAGGTCGACGTGGTCATTCCGGCGATCTATACGCCTGAGGGTGGTGTGCTTCCTCTCGTTGCCCAGATCGCGACCGCCGGGGATGACGAAACCGATACCGCGACGGCCGTGGTGGCGGCCGGGGGGGCCATTGCGGGAGCGTTCGTCAAGGGGAAGGAGTCTTACCACCTTGTAGGCGAGATCCTGGAGGTGCGGGTGCGTGAGGATGCCTGGGTGCCGGAGGCGGCCACATCCGAAGAGAGTGACGACGAAAGCTCCGACGGCACTGCGCCGGAGACACTGGAGGCAAGTGTCCAGTCGCCGGTGACCTTTAAACCCCAAGGTCGTCGTACACTCAAGGACATCCAAATCGAAATCACTGCCGCCGACGGACTCGGCGAGGTCGAGGTGTACGCCGTCGGGGATCTAGAATTGCCCGAGCCGGTGAAGCCGATCGAGCTCGACCGCTCCAACGGAACCACCTCGTGCGTCTTCAATGGGTGGAGTCTCATTCGATACATGCGGACGGACGCTGAAAACGCGGAGGTTCTCGTCAAGGTTCGCGGAAACCTCAAGAATGGTGTGCATTTTGTTAGCGAGGCGGCTGTCACGTTCTCCGTGGATCACGGAAAGTAAGCTGTCGGGTTCCAATCCTGCGGCGGAAGCATCTCTAAAATAGCTCAGCCGATTGAGGTTCTGGAATTGTGACCGAAAAAAACAAGCTCGCTTTGAGAAAATTTTTCTAACTTTCCAACCCCAGCCGGGCGAGCACCTCTTGCGCCAGCGAATCCCGATTCTCAACGGTAACGCGAAGCACTTCCACGTCCTTCCTTCTCTTGATGTCCTCGAGGAACGGCTCCTTCCTCTGCTGCATCGTGGCGACCACCCGTTTGGAAGAATCCAGGGCCTCCTTCACGGCCCCGCGGAATTTTTCGGAAAAGAGCTCCATCTTGGCGACCTCATCGATCACCGCGGTCGGGCAGCTCTCAAGCGCCTTTCGGACGGCGGCCACGGCAATGCCGTCGAGGTCCTTCACGTTGACCCTGTATTTTCCGACCCGATGGGGGCTTTTTGCGTCGATATGGGCAAGCACCCCGCTCTCGCCGAACGTCGTCGTGATGTCGAAGCCCACCCGCCTGCCGTCCCGCCGGATTTCGCCCGTGTAGAAACCGCCGGCCCGGCTCCCGAGGCGGGCGAGAAGCTTCTTCACGAGCGTGGTCTTGCCGACACCTGGCTTGCCGACGAGGATAATATTCTTGGCCATTTCGAAAGATTGTTTTCGAGGTTCTCCTATCGCTTCCTGAACGCAACATCCTACGTGCTTGCAGTGTTCGCATCAAGGCGAAGCCGGCCGGCCGAAGCAGAGACCGAGGGCCGAAAGCCTCAAAACCTCTATTTGCAATAGATGACGAGTGTCAGCGCACTTGTGGTGCCGAAGGGGGCCCGCCCTCCGAAGGCATCGAAAATGCCGAAGGGGGGACTCGAACCCCCACGGGTTACCCCACACGCCCCTCAAACGTGCGCGTCTACCAAATTCCGCCACTTCGGCGAGCTTGCAAAAAAAGTATAACGGCCGTCGCGGAAGGTGTCAACGTACGACGCGCGCCTCGCGCCCCCCCCTGCCCTGCCCTCACCCGGCCCGGCGTTGGCAAGTTTCCGTAAGTTATGGGATAATATAGAGTTTCTAGGACGGAGCACTGACTCAGCGAGGAGAGGCATGCCGCGCTCGCCTTTCCCGCCGATTCAGCGTGTGGCTGAAATGTAATAACCGTTGCATGGTTCCCGGCCGGGGCGCCTGGAACACGTATAGAACGAAAACACGATGTACGATGAACCGTAGGAAGAGAAACGTCGCGTTGGCCCTCATGGGGCTGGGGGGAGTGTTCATCATAATCATGGTGTTCATGTGGCAGAAGGGGCGGCCGATCTCCGCCCTTAGTCGAGTTTCCATAGACGCCGTGTTTTCCATGCTGGGGCGCGACGCCGCGGCCGAGGGCACGGAATTCTCCCATACGCGGACCCAGGGGGGCCGGAAGGTATTCCGCATCGAGTCCCGCCGCGTCGCCGATTTTCTGAACGGCGTGCGCAGCCTCGAAGAGGTTTCCGCCACGCTGTACGACGATGAGGGAGAACTCTACGTCACGAGCGAAAGAGCCGATTACGACGCGCGCAGCGGCGACCTGACCCTTCTGGGGGACGTGACGCTCCGGGACGACCGGGGGCTTGAGGTGCAAACCGAAGAGCTCCGCTACGACGACAAGGAGCAAGCGGCCTCCACCCCCAGCCCCGTGCGTTTTCGCAGAAGCACGCTTCAAGGCACGGGGCGGCACCTGCACTACAGCGTGGCGGACGGCATGCTGATCCTCGAGGGGCGGGTGGGGGCGGACGCCCTACAAGAGGACGAGCCTCCCGACCAGGCCACCCGCATTCTCCTGCAGGCGGAGCGCCTGGAGTACGACCGCGCCAGGAACCGCGTCGTGCTGCGCGGCGGCGCCGCTCCGGACGACAACGGCGAGGACGAGGAGGCGTGGAAGCGCGCCTGCGTCTTTCTCGAAAGCCTTCCCTCGGAGGCCGACGCCACGCACTACCGGGTATGGGCGCCCGTGATGACGGCGTACTTCGCGGGCGAGGCGCTCGACCGCATCGCGGCGCGCGGCGACGTGCAGGTGGAGACGCAGACCGGCCTTCCCGACGACCCTCTCTCTACGCTGCGAAGCGAGCGCCTCCTGGCCCGCTACGACGCCCCTTCGGCGCGGTTCTCCAGCCTCGAGTTCTCCGGCCACACCGCGTTCCGGCGCGAGAACGCCGTGGCCTACGCGGACAAGATACGGTACGAGGTGGCGGAAGATGCGCTCGAGCTTTCGGGCAACGCCGAGGTCCAGTCGCCGTCCTACATCCTCCGAAGCGAGCACATGGTATTCCACCAAAGCGAGGGGCGCCTGGAAGGCCGGGGAACCGTGCAGGCCGTCTCGCGAAGCCCGGAGCCCGGCCGGGAAGATCCCCTGCCGGCCCTGCGCTTTCCCTTCCAGAGCGAAGAGCCGGTCTACGTCTATGCCGACGAGGTCACCATGTGGCAGGAGGAAGAACACGCGGAGTTTCGCCGCTCGGCCGTGATGCGCCACGGCGAGGACACGATTACCGCGTCCGTCCTCCACTTCTATCTCAAGGAAAGCGTGCTCCAGGCCGACGACCACGTCATGACGCGGCTTCTCACGGTGGACGACGAGCGCGCGCCGACGATGGTGACCTCCCAGTCGCTCCGATACGAGGACGCGGAGCGCGTGGCCGTCTACCGGGGTGGAGCGCAGCTCATGCGGCGGGACGTGTCGCTTCGTTCCGAGGACCTTTACGCGTACTTCAGCGAGAGCGGGCAGACGGACGAGACACGCATCGAGCGCCTCATGGCGCGCGGGAACGTAATTCTCGAAAGCCCCGGCCGGCGTGGGAGCGGCGACTGGGCCGAATACCTGATGGGCCGCGAGGAGGCCACTCTTGGGGGGGAGCGTGAAATCGAGATTCGCGAGCTCGAGACGGGGCGCGTCGCCAGGGGCCGCGTGCTCACCTACAGCCTCAAGGGGGACACGCTCGGGGTTTATACCGACGCGCATGGCCGCACCGTCTCGACCTCGAAGGCCGCCGAGCCGCCGCCTGAGACCGAGCCGACGACCGCCTCGGCGGCGGCCGACATCGACATGGAGTCTTCCCGTGAAGCTGCGTACTGAGAGCATCTTCAAGTCATACAACCACCGCTCCGTGGTACAGGACGTCTCGCTCGAGATTGCTCCGGCGGAGGTGGTGGGGCTTCTCGGTCCCAACGGCGCGGGGAAAACCACCCTCTTCTCCATAGTCGTGGGCCTGGTCTATCCCGAGGGCGGAAAAGTTTTCCTGGGCGAGGAGGACATTACGCACGAGCCGATGTACATCCGCGCGCGCAAGGGCATCGGCTACCTCCCGCAGGAACCTTCGGTGTTCCGGAGGATGACGGTGCGCGAGAACCTTCTCGCCATCTTGGAAACGCTGCCGCTCGAGGAGGAGGAGCGCGACGAGCGGACCGAGACGCTCCTGGAAGAGTTTTCCCTCACGGAGCGCGCTGACCAGAAGGCTTACACGCTGAGCGGGGGCGAGCGCCGCCGCCTCGAGATCGCGCGGGGCCTGCTGCTCTCGCCGAAATTCCTGTTGCTCGACGAGCCGTTCTCCGGCATCGACCCCATTGCCGTGCTGGAGATTCAGAAAATCATCGCCCGCCTCAAGGAGCGCGGGATCGGCGTCCTCCTCACCGACCACAACGTGCGCGAGACCCTGCGCATCACCGACCGCGCCTACATCCTGAGCCAGGGCGAGATCTTCCAGGCGGACACGCCGGAGCGCCTGGTGGCCGACCCCGAGGTGCGGCGCATCTACCTCGGCGACGACTTCAAGCTCCACTGAGCAGAGCGCTTTCAAGGGTAACGCCCGAGGGGGGCGGCGGGCCAAAGCACGGCGTGTTGTAGCCAGGAACCAGGGAATAGGGATTAGTAAGAATTCCTTTCGCTAACCCCTAACGGCTAATCCCTAATCCCTTCCCTAACTCCGAGTCACCTTCCGCATGAACCACTCCAGGGGGCCTTTTTCATACCGTTGTCTCCACGCGTACGCGAACAGGACCGCGCACGCGCAGAAGACGGCCGCGCTCGCCAGGGCGAAAGGCAGGGACTGTTTTCCCAGGAGCCCGAGGGCGTTCAAGGTGCTTACGCCGATGAAGACGTGGCCTATGTACAGCGTGAGGGCCAGCTGCCCGGTCGCGACCATGGGGGAAAGCAGCTTCGACGAGGGATGACTCCGGGCGAACGCCACGCAGAGCGTGATGACGGTCACGGCCGTTCCTCCGCCCGCGAGCATGTAGAGCGGCAACGGGGGCATGGACCAGGTGCCGACCATGACCTCGATGTAGATTTTTTCCATTTCGGTCGCGCCGGCCGTTAAGCGGTGCACGAGGAAGGACGAGACCGCTTCGGTGGCCAGGGCGACGGACGCCGCCCGCACCAGGATCCGTTTGCGCACGACGGGGTCGAACAGGTCCTGCCTCCCGAGCCACATGCCGACCAGCAGGAAGGCCAGCCAGGGGATCACGGGGGTGAACCCGTTGTAGAACAGGTTCATGAGAAGACCCTTCGGCGTCCAGAAGCCGTGATAGAACATCGACTCCCACTCCCAGCCGGACTCGTAATTGAAGAGGCCCATGAGCGGGAGGTACACGGCCACGAGCACGGCCGCGATGCGCCACAGCGCGCGGCCCGAGGCCGCGAGCAGGAACGCCCCCACGGCCATGTAGACCCCGTAGCAGTGCAGGATGTCGGCCTGCCAGACGGTGGCGTAGGCGTACCCGACGACGAAGAGAAACAGCGCGCGCCGGAGCAGCCTGTTCCGCGTCTGGAGCATGGCTTGGACGTCGCCGGCCTCCCGCGCGCGGCGCGACATCAGCGAAATTCCCACGCCGGCGAGAACGACGAACGTCGCGGCCGCCCGGCCGTCGATACGGTCCGCCAGCCACGCAAGCCAGGCCGGGCCGACCCCGTAGGCGTCCATGACCCACCTGAAATGCGCCACCACCATCCCCATGATCGCGAGCGCCCGGGCGAGGTCGTAGCCGGCTATGCGTGATGCGGGAGTTTTCATCGGGTGACGCCGCTTGTTGTGTCGGGGAAAAGCATATTCGTTTCCAAAGAGTCTATCCCGTCACCTTCCGCATGAACCATTCCAGGGGGCCCCTTTCGTACCGTTGTCTCCACGCGTAGGCGAACAGGACCGCGAGGGCGCAGAAGACGAGCGCGCACCCGAGGGCGAACGGCAGGGGCTGTTTTTTCAGGAGCCCGACGGCGTTCAGGGCGCCCAGGCCCACGACGACGTGGCCGACGTACAGCGTGAGGGCCAGCTGCCCGGCCGCGACCATGGGGGCGAGCAGCTTCGACGAGGGGTGACTCCGGGCGAACGCCACGCAGAGCGTGATGACGGCGATGGCCGTTCCTCCGCCCGCGAGCATGTAGAGCGGCAACGGGGGCATGGACCAGGTGCCGAACACGGCGATGACCTCATAGTCCTCCGGGCCGGTCGCGAAGCTGTGCACGAGGAGGGACGAGACCGCCTCGGCGGCGAGGGCGACGGACGCGGCACGCACCAGGATCCGCCTGCGCACCGCCGGATTGAATAAGTCCTGCCTCCCGAGCCACATGCCGACCAGCAGGAAGGCCAGCCAGGGGATCACGGGGCTTACCCCGTTGAAGAACAGGTGCATGACGAGCCCCTTCGGCGTCCAGAAGCCGTGATAGTACAGCGTCTCCCAGTCCCAGCCGTAGTCGTAATCGAGAACGAAAACGAGCGGGACGTACCCGACCGTGAGCGCGCCCGCGATGCGCCAGAGCACCCGGCCCGGGGCCGCGAGCAGGAACGCCCCGGCCGCCAGGAAGACCCCGTAGAAGTGCAGGATGTCGCCCTGCCAGATGGGGGCGTAGGCGTACCCGACGACGAAGAGGAACAGCGCGCGCCGGAGCAGCCTGTTTCTTGTGCGGAGCAGGGCCTGCGCGTCGCCTTCCTCCCTCGCGCGCCGCGACATCAGGGAAATTCCCACGCCCGCAAGAACGACGAACGTCGCGGCCGCCCGGCCGTCGATGAGGTTCGCCAGCCACGCGAGCCAGTCCGGGCCGACCTCGTAGGCGTCCATCTTCAACCGGAAATGCACCGCCACCATGCCCATGATGGCGAGCGCCCGGGCGAGGTCGTAGCCCGCTATGCGTGATGCGGGCGTTTTCATCGGGCGACGCCGCTTGTTGTGTCGGGGAAAAGCATACTCGTATCCGTGCGACAGTCTACCACCGCCCCCCCGGGGGAAGGCAAGGTTTTTCCCTTCCCGGGCGCCTTGCCTATCCCCCTGGCCCCTGCTATATTGAGGCGCAATGGCAAGCGCGCCCTCTCCTGAAAAATCTCTCCCCGCTCTTCCCCGCGACGAGAGGGCCAAGGTTCTGGAAGTGTTCGATCTGGGGGCGGACGATTTCATACTATCTCTCGAAAGCCCCTACATCGCGCGGAACGCCCGCCCGGGGCAGTTCGCCATGCTGCGCGCCGGCGACGGGGTCTCCCCCCTGGTGCGCCGCCCAATAAGCTTCTGGAACGCGCAGGAGGAGGACGGGCGCGTCGAGTTCCTGATAAGCGCCATCGGCCCCGCGACGAGGCTGTTCCAGCGGGCGAAACCGGGCCAGACGCTCGACGTGCTGGGACCGCTCGGGAGGGGTTTCGACCTCGATTTTCCAGAGAGTGTCCGGCGCGTCGTGATAGTGGGGGGCAGCAGCGGCGTCGCGCCCTTCTACTTCGCGGCCCGCGTCATAAAGGAAAGCTCCGCCCTCTCCGTCCACCTCTTCTACGGCTGCAGCACGCGGAGCCACATTCACCTCGAAGAATTCGCCCGCCTGGGCCTCGACCTTCACCCGGTCACGGAGGACGGCACGCTGGGCGAGCGGGGGCTCGTCACGGAGCCCTTCGAAAAGTTCGTCGACCGCTACGGCGAGGAGTGCGCCGTTCTCTCGTGCGGCTCGACGCCCATGATGCAGGCCGTGGACGACCTGTGCCGCAAGAGGCGGATTCCCGTGCAGTACATGCTCGGCGACTACATGGGCTGCGGCATCGGCGTCTGCCTTTCCTGCGTCATGAAGGCGCCCGACGGCCGCTACATCCTGGCCTGCCGGGACGGGGCGGTGCTCCGGGGAGGGGAGTTCCTGTGGGAGTAGACCTCTCCGTCGAGATCGCGGGCGTCCGCTTCAAGAACCCCGTCCTTCTCGCGAGCGGCACGTGCGGGTACGGCGTCGAGCTGGAAAATTTCCTCGACCTTGGCGCCGTGGGCGGCGTGTGTGTGAAAGGCCTTTCACTCGAGCCGTGCGAAGGCGCGCCCCCTCCGCGCATGGTCGAGACGCCCGCGGGCATGCTGAACGCCATCGGCCTGCAGAACGTCGGCGTCGAGGTTTTTCTCGAAGAGAAGCTGCCGCGCCTTAAAGAACACGACACCGTCGTAGTGGCGAACGTCTGGGGCACGACGGTCGAGGAGTACGCCGCCGTGGCGCGGGCGCTCGACGGCGCCGAGGGCGTCGCCATGCTGGAGCTGAACGTCTCGTGTCCCAACATCAAGCGCGGCGGCATGGCGTTCGGCGTCGACCCGGTGCTCCTCAAGGAGGTCACGGCAGCCGCGGTGGAGGCGACAAGCAAACCCGTCGCCGTGAAGCTCACGCCGAACGTCACGGACGTCACCGTCCCTGCCGGGGCCGCCGTCGAGGGCGGCGCGGCCGCCCTTTCGCTCATCAACACGCTCCTCGGCATGGCGGTGGACGTCGAGCTGAAGGAGCCCGCCCTCGCCTACGGCACGGGAGGGCTTTCCGGCCCCGCCATACGGCCCGTCGCCGTGCGGATGGTCTATCAGACGGCGCGGGCGCTCCCCGACGTGCCCATAATGGGCGTGGGGGGGATCGCCTCGGTGCGGGACGTCGTGGAATTCCTCCTCGTCGGCGCCACGGCCGTCCAGGTGGGGACCATGACGTTCGTGGAGCCCGGGATCGCCGGGCGGCTCGTCAGGGAGCTTCGAGAGTACTGCGAGGAGGAGGAAATCTCCTCAGTGCGCGAGCTCACGGGCGGGCTTGAGCGTGGGGAAGAGCCCTAAGGAGATTCTTGCCCCGGCAATGTCGGGGTAACCCCCTTCAAACCACTACGTGAAAGATTAACCAGCCCCGAACGGGTTGGCCCCTTGCTTACGGGCAGGGCCCCGGCGCGGGCCACACACCTACAGTATTGCGCTCAATGCCCGCGCTGTCGGTGCCGCAGCTTGATTCGCCGGAGGCGTTCGCCGCCGAAACCACCACCCACCGGTCGCCCAGCCCGAGGGAATAGTTAAGCCGCACCGTCGCGCCCAAGTCCACGACGTCCGCCGCCCCCCACAGGCACCCCTGCGAAGGCGTCCCGTACCACGTGCCGATGGCCTCTTCGTAGACGACGTAGCCCGTCTCGTTTTCCACGTCCTCGACGATGATCTGGTCGGCGTCGGTGGTTGGGATGATCAAAGGGTCAAGCGCGCCGGGCGGGGAGGGTTCGGAGGGCGCGCCGCCGCACGTCGCCGGGCTGCATCCGCCTATCCCGTCCACCACCACGTTGTCCACGGCCCAGTACCAGTCCCAATTGCCCTCGTAACGCCAGCCAAACTGGCAGTCCGCCGCCCCCGCGCACTCCGCCGTCGCGTCCAGCGTTATGGTCTCAACGCCCGTATCGTCGTTTTCATCCCATTGAATGAGGTCGCTCCACACACCTCCCGTCAGCGCGCTCCTCACCCTCACCGTCCCAAAATCGTCGTTCACACCGTCGGTTGCATAGCCTTTGAAATAGTGGTCGAACCGGAGTGTCACGGTGCTCGC
>CP070701.1:0-115019 GCA_020349885.1 Acidobacteriota bacterium | reverse complement strand
TTCTCCTTTAGCACCATCGTTATCGCCGACGTAAGCGTCGTCTTCCCGTGGTCCACGTGCCCGATCGTACCAATGTTGATGTGCGGCTTCGTCCGCTCAAACTTCGCCTTCGCCATAGGATTCCTTTAACCTCCCATACAGCTTCCGAGGTTTTCTATGGAGCCCACGACCAGACTTGAACTGGTGACCTCTTCCTTACCAAGGAAGTGCTCTACCGCCTGAGCTACGTGGGCACCCGTCCGGTCGCAAGATGGCTCGCCTGTCCAGTAAAATTACGAAAAAAGCACCTTGCTGGGGGCACACCCTTCTTCCTGAACCCCCAAAAGGTTCTTCCATGTCCGTCAACCTCTCAGTGTAGCACATCCCGTGCCAGTTTTGTCAAGTTAAAATTCTAAAAAAATTACCGATCCTGAGCCGGCGGCGCTTGGCGGGAAGCACCCCCTCCTTCCCCCCGCCGCGCCTATCGCTGGCTCCGCAGCTTTGCGAGGAGCCGGAGCATCTCCAGGTACAGCCAGATGAGCGTCACCATCAGCCCGAACGCGGCGTACCACTCCATGTACTTCGGCGCGCCCGATTCGGCGCCGTGCTCGATAAAGTCGAAGTCGAGCACGAGGTTCAGCGCCGCAATCACGACGACGAAGAGGCTGAAGCCGATGCCGATGAGGCCGCTTTCGTGGATGAACGGAATCCCCACGCCGAAAAACCCCAGCACGAGGCTGGCCATGTAGATCAGGAAAATTCCGCCCGTGGCCGCCGCGACGCCCAGCTTGAAGTTCTCCGTCGCCTTGATGAGCCCCGACTTGTAGGCGAAAAGAAGGCCGACGAGCGTGCCGAGCGTGAGGCCCACGGCCTGGATGACGATGCCCGGGAACTGGGCCTCGAAGATCGAGGAAATTCCTCCCAGAAAGAGGCCTTCCGCCACGGCGTAGACGGGGGCCGTCACTGGCGCCCACTTTTGCTTGAAGGCCGTGATCACGCCGAAAACCAGCCCCGCGACGGCGCCGCCGATGGTCCACGGCATCACGGCGCCGACGGCAGCGGAGGCCTCAGAAGCAAAGAATTGCTTCCATACCCAGGCCGCGGGAATCAGCACCAGAAGGAGGAGGACGAACGTCTTGTTGACCGTCCCCTGGATGGTCATGGCCGTCGCCTCGTCGGCGACGCGCGCGAAGCCCGCGAAGGTGTTGGCATTAAGCGCCGGATTGGCGGTTCTCGTCATCGGCGTTCTCCTTTCGTGAGGTTTTCTTTATTCCGTCGGCTTCCAGACGTATTGGCCGGTTTTGTCTAATTGATCTATTCTGCCATCCATCACCACGGGAAACAACACAGACGGCTCATTCTCCCGTGTCTTGCGCGGTGTCCGACTCTTGCCCTTCCTCCGACTGGCTTTCCTCCGACGCACTTTCGGTGTCCTCCACGGCCGAGGGCTCTTCTTCCTCATCCTCGCCAAGCAGTGCCTCGAACTCTCCCACACTGTCCTCCTCGTCTCTGCCTTCCTCTTCACCCGGGAGATTGACCCCCTTTCTTTCACGGCGCGCGAGGATTTCCGCGACATCCGGGTACCTGCAAAGAGTTTTCTCCGACACAACCTTCATCACCTTGTTAGGCTTTCTGGTCAGCTCACGAAAATAGGAGCTTCGCGCGTGGTAAAAATAGGCCTCCACGGTTCCCGTTTTTCCGTTGACGACGCTCACATCCATGCTTACGTACTCCTCACTATTCTCTCTGTTGAGGAGTTCTTCCATAAAGCCCCTGCCAAGAGTAGTGACGAAGGCATGGATTCGAGCAATAACGAGCCCCTCAACGTCGAGCAGCGAGCAGAGCTTTCGGACGTCGTCCCCCATGCTGTAGCGTCCGTACTCTATCATCCCGGGCCTTTGGATAATTTTTTGCCACTCTTCGCCGTAGCGGTCGTTGACTTTTCTTACCAGCTCCAGCAGCACGGGATTCTTTTCCAGCTCCTCCACCGTAAGCGCCCGGACCGTGTATCCCTTACCGCCGAGCCTTTCCGCAATCCACGAGGCCGCGGCGTCCTCGAGCGCCTCGCACTCCTCGACCAATTGTTCCTTCATCACCGCCTTGGTCTTGATGAACTCGGCGTGAGGGGGAAGCAGCGCCAAAGTCATAAGGAAAGATTCTTCGCTAAGGCCACGTCGGAATTCGGGCGTCAGGTACCAAAGCAGGCGCGTCGTGTCGTCGGGGTCGGCCCAAAAACCTGTACAGTCGGACTTAAACGGGCCGCTCGGTTCAGTCTTGGCGCTTACCGAAGGAGCCACGACGAGGGCTATCATCCATACAAAAAGGTGGACTCGAATCCATTGCCTCTCCTTACGGGCTTGCATCTGCTGCTGCTCCTTCTTTCTTGAGGTTTTTTGTAATCGACTTCAAGCGTTCCTTGATAATTTCCTTGTCCGGCGCTTCGGGCCGGGCCCGAAGGCGTTTCACAGGCTCCTTTATTCTGCCCGATATCAAGCCTCTATACCCACCGCCAAGACGCCAAGAAATTTTGGCCCTATGGGTGGAGGCTGGCTTTTTTCCTATTCCTGCGCTTCCTCCGATTGGCTTTCCTCCGACTCGCCCTCGGCGTCCTCCACGGCTGAAGGCTCTTCCTCTGCTTCTTGCTCCTGCTCCTCTTCACCTTCCTCATCCTCGCCAAGCAGCGCCTCGAACTCCCCTATAATGTCCTCCTCGCCTTCGTCTTCCTCCTCTTCCGCTTCATCATCACGCCCTCTTGCCTTAAGGACTTCCGCTGCGGCCGGGTAGCGGCGGAAGCACCCTTTTGATGTGCCCTTCATGAATTTGTCCTGCTTCTTGGTTAGGCTTTTAATAGAGGTATATTCCGCGAAAAAGAAATACGCATCCACGGCTCCAGTCTTCCCGTTGACGACACTCACGTCCATGCGTCCGTAACCGCTCGGGCTGAGAAGCGCATTTATACCTCCCGATAAAAATCTCCTGCCCGCCGTCACACCGACGGCCTGCACCCGAGCGATAAGGAGCCCATCCACTTCGAGCACCGAGCAGAGCTTTCGGGTGTCGTCCCCGATGTTGTAGCGTCCCTGCCTAAGCTTCCTTGGTCTTCGGACAAGTTTTGACCACTCCTCGCCGTAGCGGTCATTGACCCTTTTCACAAGACCGCTCAGCTCGGGATTCTTCACTATCTCTTCGGCCGAAAGTGCCTGCACGGTGTATGCCTTCTCGCCGAGCCTTGTCGTAATCCACGAGGCTGCGGCGTCCTCGAGCGCCCGGCATTCCTTGACCATTTCCTCCGTCATCACCGCCTTGGCCTTGATGAACTCGGCGTGAGGGGGGAGCAGCACCAGGGTCAGGGGGCGGGTTTCCTTCGTCCGGAACCCGTTCGTCATGTATCCCTTGGCGCTTACCGAAGGGGCCACGACGAGGGCTATCATCCACACAAAAAGATGAGCGTGAATCCGGCGCTTCTCCTTATGGACTTGCATTTTCTTCTTCTCCTTCTTTCTTGAGATTTTCTGTAATCGACTTCAAACGCTCCATGACAATCTCCTTGTCCAGCGCCTCGGGCCGGGCCCGAAGGTATTTCACCAATTCCTTTCCGGCTTCCTTGTACAAGCCCAGCCCTTCCAGCGCGAACCCCAGCCCGCGATGGGCTTCCGCGAGAGACGCGTCGAGCTCGAGAGCACGCCGATAGGCACTCTGCGCGGCGTCGAGGTTCCGGCGAAGGTTTTCCCGCCCTTCCTCCGTTTCCAGCCTTTTTTCTTCCCGCTCCCCTCGCGTGAGCACGACCCGCTCTATCCGGGTCTTTCTCTTCTCCTTCTTGGTCGGCTCCTCCTGCAAAGAAATTTCCCCCCGGCCCCCCAAGGCGCGCAGGGCCTCGCCCAGGAGGAAGTGCGCCTCGGCCTCCGTGTCGTCCTCCTCGACGAGCCTTTTGGCCAGGTACAAGGCGGAGCGGGGATAGTCCGCGCGGGCGAGGTCCTCGACCGTAAGGAGCGCGACTTCGCGCGTAACGCTCCGGTAACTTTTCGCCTCGACCTTGAGCTCGCCGAAATTGACTCCCTCCTCCCGCTCGGCAACCATCCCGCGGATGTAGTCCGCCCGGTCCTGAAGCTGCGGGTGGGTGCTCCACTTGGTCTTTACACGGATGCGCTCTCCTTCGGGATCGCGGTTCAGAATCTCGAAGAACCGGGCCATCTCGCGGACGTCGTAGCCGAGGTCGAGCGCCTGCTCGAATCCCCGCCGGTCCGCCTCCTCTTCCAAATCGCGGCTGTAGCCCAGCATCGAAAGAATCAGAAAGATGTCGCTCAATCCGAGCGTGAGGGGGCCCAGCACCATGCTGGTGATGACTTTCTTCCGCGCCGACCGGAACGAGAGGACGCTGTGGTGGCCGGCCGAGTGGTTGATCTCGTGGGCGAGAAGCCCGGCGAGCTGCGCCTCGTTCTCCAGAACGGCGAGCATCCCCGTGTGCAGGTAAACCTGCCCGTCGGGGAGGGCGAACGCGTTGGGTATGGGGTTGCGGAAGACGTAGAAGCGGTAGTCGATGTACGGGTCGGTCGGCTCGGGGGCGAGGCGCTCAGCGATGCCGCGGATGAGCGCGTTCAGTTCGTCCGTGTCGTACCGGTATCCCCGGCGGACGAACAGATTCTCGTATTCGTTCACCGTCTCGATGAGCGACTTTTCCCGTTCCTTCAGCTCGACCGCTTCGTAGACGCCCTTTCCAGCGGCAAGGCACGGAAGCGGAAAAAGCGCCAGGATAAGCACGGCGGCCAGCAGTTTTCTTCCGCTCATCGCGCCACCAAATCCGCAAGGCAGAGAAACAACGCGCAGGCTTTTCTCATGTATAGAGTTTTACCCCTCCCCTCTTCCCGAAATCAAGCCTTTCTATCAACCGCCAAGACGCCAACCCGGCATGGGTCAGGGCTGACGGTTGGTTCCCGACGTTCTGGCGGTGAGCTCTACCCCCACACGGCCCAGGCGGCCCACTCGAGGAGACGCGAGGGGAAAACCCCGAACGCGAGCGTCCCGAGCGCACAGACGCCGAGCGTCACGGCGAGGCCCGGCGCGAGGGAGGGGGCCTCCTCTCCGCCTTCGGGCTCGTGCATGTAGAGATAGACGACGACGCGCAGGTAGAAGTAGAGCGAGACGGCGGTCGCCACGACGGCGAGCACCACGAGCCCGACGAAGCCCTCCTTGAGCGCGGCGGCGAACAGATAGTACTTCGCGACGAACCCCACGGTGGGGGGAATCCCGGCGAGCGAGAACATGAAGAGCGCAAGCACCGCGCCCAGGAAGGGCGCGCGGTAGCCCGCGCCGCGAAGGTTCTCCAGCGAGGCGTCGCGGATGCCTCCCGGCTGCACGCGCTCGAACGCGAGCACCGCCGCAAACGCGCCTAGGTTCATGAAGCCGTACGCGACCGTATAGACGAGCACGGCCTCTCGCGTCAACTCGCCGAGCGCCAGAATGCCCACGAGAAGATAGCCCGCGTGCGCGATGGAGGAATAGGCGAGCATGCGCTTGAGCTGCATCTGGGGAATGGCGCACAGGTTGCCGTAGAGCATCGTGGCCACGGCGAGAATCCAGAGCGGCGTGTGCCAGCGGTCGCCTTCGGGAAACGTCTCCGTCAAAAACCGGAGCAGGACGAGCGCCGCCGCCGCCTTCGAGCCGACCGACAGGAACCCCGCCACCGGCGTGGGCGCACCCTGATACACGTCGGGGCTCCAGGCGTGGAAGGGCACGACGGCCATCTTGAAGAGAAGCCCCACTACGACGAACGTCCCGCCTAGCCAGAGCAAAAGCCACTGCGGGGACTGGGCCGCGGGAAGGAGCTTGGCGATCTCGGGAATGCGCGTCGAGCCCGTCGCGCCGAAAAGAAGCGCGATGCCGTACAGCAGAAGCGCCGCCGCGAACGCGCCGTTGAGGAAAAACTTCAAGGAGCCTTCCGTGGACGCGCGGTCGGCGCGAAAATAGCCCGCAAGGATGAACGAGGCGATGGTGAGCGTTTCGAGCCCCAGGAAGATGATGAGCAGATCGCGCGTCCAGAGCATGGCCGTGCCCCCCGCCGCGGCGAAAAGAAGCAGGGAAAAATACTCCGCCTTCATGGAAAGATCTTCGACGGTGCGGACGGAGAGAACCGTCGTGGCGGCCGCCACGGCAAGACGGAGGAGCGCTCCGAAACAGCCGTAAGGATCGAGTAAAAACGCGCCGCGAAGGTAGTCGCCGTAGAACCTCGGAGCGTAAAACAAGACGGAAATTACAGCGCCGCCCTGCACCACGAGCGTCAGGGCCGCGAGCGCGCGGCTCGAAAGCGACGCGAACGCCCCCGCCAGAAGCACCAAGATGCCGCCCCCGACGAGCACCAAGAGCGGAGAAAGCGCGCCAAACGTTTCGCGGGTGACGCCGAAGTCCACTTATTCCTCCTTCTTGGGCTCCCAATGCGGCGCCGCCGAAGCGGTCACCGCAGCTTCGTTACTTTCGGAATCCTGAAGCGCCATCTCGATGCGCGAAAGATAGGCGTGGCTCGAGGCGCGAATCTTTGAGAGAAACGTTCCGGGAAAAACACCGATCCAAACGATAAAGACCACAATCGGCAGGAACGAAACGATCTCCCGCGCCGTCAAATCGGAAACCTCGACGGCCTTGCCCCGGGGCACGCCCCATACGACGCGCTTATAGACCCACAGCATGTAGCAGGCGGAGAGCACCATGCCCGTCGCAGCGAGCGCCCCCCACCAGGGATTATGGCGGAAAGCCCCGAGCAGGATGAGAAATTCCCCCACGAACCCGTTGAGCCCCGGAAGCCCGATGGAGCTCAGCATCACGATGCCGAAGATGACGCTGAACACGGGCATCGTGGACGCGAGCCCGCCGTGGTCGGCGATGAGGCGCGAGTGCGTGCGCTGGTAGAGGAAGCCCACCACCATAAAGAGCGCCCCCGTGGAGAGGCCGTGGTTGACCATCTGCAAGAAGCCGCCCTCGAGGCCCTGGGCGTTGAGCGCAATGAGGCCGAGCACGACGAACCCGAGGTGGCTCACGCTCGAGTAGGCGACGAGGCGCTTGATGTCCGTCTGCACCATGGCGACCATCGCGCCGTAGATGATGCCCACGATGGAAAGCGCCGCGATGAGCGGGAAGAGCACCTGCGCCGCGTGGGGGAAAAGCGGCAGCGCGAGGCGCGCGATGCCGTAGGTGCCCATCTTGAGGAGTACGCCCGCAAGGATGACGCTCCCGGCCATCGGGGCCTCCGTGTGCGCGTCGGGAAGCCACGTGTGCAGCGGGAAGAGCGGCACCTTGATGGCGAACGCCAGGAAGAACGCCGCAAAAAGCCAAAGCTGGTTCCGGAGCGGAAGCGCCGCTTCGGGAAGGCTGGAAAAAATGTGGTCGAAATCAAACGACCCGCACTGGAGATAAAGACTGATGATGGCGACGAGCATGAGAAGGCTTCCGGCCATGGTGAAGATGAAAAACTTTATGGTGGCGTAGATTCTCCGGGAGCTTCCCCAGACGCCGATGAGGAAGTACATGGGGATGAGCACGGCCTCCCAGAACACGTAGAAAAGAAAAAGGTCCCAGGCGGTGAAGACCCCCATCATGGCGCCCTGGAGCACGAGGAGCGAGAGGACGAATTCCTTCTCGTGCTTTTTTATCGTGCCCCACGAGGCAAGCACCACGACGGGGCCCAGAAGCGCCGTGAGCATCACGAGGAGGAGGCTCAGGCCGTCGAGGCCGACATGGTAGGCGACGCCGAATTGCGGAATCCACAAGGCGTGCTCGACGAACTGGAGGCCCGCGTCGTCCGCATCGAAGCGGACGTAGAGGACAATCGCCAGGGCGAGCACGATGAGCGTCGCTAGGAGCGCCGCGCCCCACAGGACGCGGGACCACGAGCGCGGCACGAATAGGAGCACAACCGCCGCGGCGACGGGAAGGAAAATCAGCCAGGAAATACCCATCACGCCTTACCCTCCCCCCGAAATCGTGCCCAACGCCCTGGTGAAAAGTATCTGCGCGCCCTGGACGTACCAGTCGAACACGGGGCCGACGCCCGTAAGCATCGTCATCAGAAACAGCGCTCCCAGGAAAATTCCAAGAAGGTAATGCCGCACGGCGCCCGTCTGCAGCAGGGCGAGCGCGTAGCCGAGCCACTCGGCGACGGTTCCCGTCCCGACGAGCGTGCCGTCCACGAAGAACTCGTCCACGCCCTTCCAGCACTTTTCCGAGAGGCGCACAAAGGGACGGACGACCGCGGCGTCGTAAATCTCGTCGATGTAATACTTGTGAAAGAGAACCCGATACACGGGGCCGGAGCCCTCGGCAAGGCGCGCGGCGGCACCGGGCGAAGCGAGGGCGAGGCGCCAGGCGATAAAGATTCCTATGGCCGCCGCGGCGACGGACACCGCCATGAGCACCCACTCCGTGCCGTGCGAAAGGAGCGTCTCGTGCGCGCCGCCCCACTCGTGGAGCCACTCGCCGAAGCGGTCGTGCCCTCCCAGAAGATGGGGAATGCCCATCCAGCCGCCCACGACGGAGAGCGCCGCAAGAATCATCAAAGGCACGGTCATCACCCAGGGCGATTCATGGAGATGCGCCGCCTTCTCGCTCTCGACGCGGCTCTCTCCCGCAAAGACGAGGAAGTAGAGGCGGAACATGTAGAATGCGGTCATCGCCGCCGTGACCGCCCCCAGGAGCCAGAGCGCCGCGCCGCTCTGCTCGTAGGCGCGCGCGAGGATGCCGTCCTTGCTGAAAAAGCCCGCAAGAGGCGGAACGCCCGCTATGGCCAGGGCGCCCGCGAGAAAGGTCCAGTGCGTCGCGGGCATGCGGGAGCGGAGGCCGCCCATCTTGAAAATGTTCTGCTCGCCCGACATGGCGTGGATGACGCTCCCCGCCGCGAGGAAGAGAAGCGCCTTGAAGAAGGCGTGCGTCACGAGGTGGAAAATACCCACCGCGAAGGCGCCCGCGCCGCAGGCAAGGAACATGTAGCCGAGCTGGCTGATCGTCGAGTAGGCGAGCACCTTCTTGATGTCTTCCTGGACGAGCGCCATCGTCGCGGCGAACAAGGCCGTCACCGCGCCCACCGAGGCCACGACGCCCATCGCGCAGGGCGATTCCTCGTAGAGAAACCCCATCCGCGACACCATGTAGACGCCCGCCGTGACCATCGTGGCCGCGTGGATTAGCGCCGAGACGGGCGTCGGGCCCGCCATGGCGTCGGGAAGCCACACGTAGAGCGGGATTTGCGCCGACTTGCCGACCGCGCCGACGAACAACAAAAGCGCCGCCGCCGTAAGCACGGTGTAGGCGCAGTACGGCGTGCTCCAGAGAAGAAGCTGCGGCGCCTCGGCATGCAAGGCATGCAAGACTCTTTCCCGAAGCGGCTCGAAGGCGACCGTCCCGAACGCGGTGAACAGGAGAAACATCCCGAGCGCGAAGCCAAAGTCGCCGATGCGGTTGACGATGAACGCCTTCATGCCCGCGCGCGGCGGCTCATCCTCCTTGTACCAGAACCCGATCAAGAGATAGGAGCAGAGCCCCACGCCCTCCCATCCGACGAACATCAAAAGCAAATTGTCGGCCATCACGAGGACGAGCATGGCGAACGTGAAGAGATTCAGGTAGGCGAAGTAGCGGGTGTACCCGGGGTCCCCGTGCATGTAGCCCACGGAATAAACGTGGATGAGGAAGCCGACGCCCGAGACGACGAGCATCATGGTGACGGAAAGCTGGTCTATGAGCAGCCCGAAGGAAGCCGAAAAGTCGCCGCTTGCAATCCACGTGTAAACGGGAACGGCGAGCACCCGCTCGCCCTCGGAGAGCCCGAGCAGCCGGAGCAACGCGAGAAAGGAAAACACGAACGACCCCCCGACGGTGGCGCAGCCGAGAACTCCGGCTAAGCGCACGCCCAGGCGCCTGCCGGCAAGGCCGTTCAGGAGAAAGCCCGCGAGCGGAAGGAGTGGAATCAGGATGAAAAAGGAGTCCATACCCAGCCGGCTACCACTTGAGGAGATGAATTTCGTCCACGGAGGTCGCGTGCGCCGTCCGGAAGATGGCCACGATGATCGCGAGCCCGACGGCCGCCTCGGCCGCGGCCACCGCCATGACGAAGAAGGCGGCGATCTGCCCCACCGCCGACTCGTTCTCGACGGCGTACGCCAAAAGCGTCAGGGTGACGCCGTTGAGCATAATCTCGATGCACATCAGGATGACGAGGACGTTCTTGCGCACCATGGCGCCCGCCGCGCCGATGGCGAAGAGCATCGCGCCGAGAAGGATGTAGAACTTCGTTGCAATCATTGCTTCCCCCTCTTCGCCATGACCACGACGCCCACCATGGCGACCAGAAGTAAGACGCCGACCAGCTCGAAGGCGTAAAGATATTCGGTGAACATGGTTTTCGAGAGCATGTGGAGTCCCAAGGCACTTGCCATCTGGTCGGAGGCAAACTGGCCCTTTACGCCTGCAAGACGGTGGTGCTCCGCCAGGCTGAAGAAAAAGCCGAACACGTAGAAAAGGCCGACGATAAAAGCAATGGCTAAAACCACCGCAACGGTGACGTAGGCGCGGCTGAACCGCTCCTGGACGGCCCGGAGATTAAGGGTCATGATGACGAACAGGAACAGGACGACCACCGCGCCCGCGTAGACGATAACCTGGAGCGCCGCGAGCAGATAGGCGTGCAGCATCAAAAACAGGAGCGCCAGCGCGAGCATCGTGACGACCAGAAAGAGCGCGCTCGTCATGGGCTTCGGCTGGAGAACGACGCTCAGGGCCGCGAAGACGGCGACGAAGGCGAGGATCCAGAAGAGTACGGTCATCGGTTCACCATTTGCCGGCGCGCGCCTGCCAGTCCTTGCCGAGCTCGAGCAGCCGCTCTTTCTCCCGGATGAGGCTGCCGCGGGCGTATTCGCTCAGCTCGTATTCGTCGCTCATCACGATGGCCTCCTTGGGGCACACCTCCTCGCAAAAGCCGCAGTAGATGCAGCGCGTCATGGCCAGGTCAAAAATGTCGGGGCGGCGCTCCAGTGGGTCCGTCGCCTCGGACTCCCCGGGCTCGATATAGATGGCCTCGGCGGGGCAGACGTACATGCAGAGAAGGCAGGAGACGCATTTCTCGCGCTCCGTTTCCCGGTTCCACGCAAGCACCGGCGAGCCGCGGTAGCCCTCCCTCACCACCCACCTCTCCTCCGGATACTGCATCGTCCACTTGGGCCTGAAGAAGTGCCTCAGCGTAATCCACATCCCCTTCACGATGGCGAGGAGATAGATGCGGTCCGCCAGGGAGGAGCGCCACTCGGGCCGCTTCACGACTTTGTAGTCACTCACGACGGGCCCCCTTTCTCGCTCACAGCCACCCCATCGTAATCAAAACGCCTACGACAAGCAAGTTCAAAAGCGCGAGCGGGATCATAGTCTTCCATCCGAGGCGCATGAGCTGGTCGTAGCGGAAGCGCGGCAACGTCCAGCGCACCCAGAGAAACACGAACAGGAAGAAGCCGACCTTGGCGGCGAAGACGAGCAATTGGAGGAGCGGATTCTCAATCTGCACGAAGGGCACGTGCCAGCCGCCGAAGTAGAAGAGCACCATCAGGCACGAAGCGGTAATCATGTGCGCGTACTCGCCCATGAAGAACATGCCGAACTTCATCGAGGAATATTCCGTATGGTAGCCGCCCACGAGCTCCTGTTCGGCTTCGGGCAGGTCGAAGGGCAGGCGGTTCGTCTCGGCGAAGGCCGAAACCATGAACACCAGAAAGCCTATGATCTGGGGAACGACATACCAGACGCCCCACGCCTGCGCGTCCACGATCTCGCGCAGCCGAAAGGAGCCCGCGGCCATGAAGACGCCCACGGCGGCGAGGCCTAACGGCAGTTCGTAGGAAATCATCTGCGCCGACGAGCGCAGGCCGCCCAGGAGGGAATACTTGTTGTTCGAGGCGTAGCCTCCCAGAAACACGCCGTAGACGGCCATGGCCGACATGGCGAAGATAAGGAGCACGCCCACGTTGACGTCCGCCACCTCGAGCCGAATCTCCTGCCCGGCGATGGTCAGAGTGCCGCCCACGGGAACCACAGCGAGCGAAATGAACGCGGGAACAAAGACAATCATGGGCGCGAGTATGTAGAGCAACTTGTCGGCGTGGGGAACCGTGATGTCCTCCTTGAAGAAGAACTTGACGCCGTCGGCAAGGGGCTGCAACAGCCCCCAGGGGCCCACGCGGTTCGGGCCGAGGCGGCGCTGGATGAAGGCGCTCACCTTGCGCTCCGCGAGCGTGACATACGCGACCACGAACAGGACGAACCCGAGGAGGACGACGGCTTTCACGAAGCCGAGAAAATAAGGATTGGCAAGGAGGACGCTCACCACGCTCATCCGCCGTTACCTCTTTTTGAACAGGAAGATGTATTCATGCTTGAAGATGTAAAATCCCCCGACCAAAGCGCGGTAGCGCCACAGATGCTCCAGGTTCCGCTTGGCCCTGTTGTTTTCCATATTTTTCACCAAAACGCTCTTCAACATCACGCCTTTTCTGCTCAATACTTCCTGCATGACATAAAAGCCCAAAGGCACCCATTCGGAATGTGTGTATGCATCTCCGACCACAACGGCCAGATAACGCTTGGGATCGAGCAGGTCGATAAAATTGGAAACCACGCTCCCAAAACGCTTGAGAAAATCGCCGGTAGACGGTGCATTGCTCAGGTCGTCCTTTCTCTTGCTGAACTTGATAATGTTGTGATAGGGAGGGTGCATGACGATGAGCTGCACGCTTTTTTTTTGTGCGATTCGAGAATTTTCTCGACCTTCTTTCTGCTCTCCTTCTTCGCGCTGTCCGCCACCAGAACGCGGGCAAACGCCTTGGCATCGGACAAAGGCTCTCGACGAACTCTCCGCGCAGCAAGGTTCGCTATCTTCGGCGACAGCTCGATCCCTATCCCGCTGCGCCCCAGGCGCTTGCATTCGATCAGGGTGGTCCCGCTCCCCAAAAAGGTGTCGAGCACGACATCCCCTTTCCGGGTGAAGCGCCGTATCAATTGATTCGGGATCTGGGGAACGAAATTGCCGTGATAGTCTCCCTTGTGAGTTCCCGATTTATCCCGCTCCGGAAGAATCCAGAGACTGTCGGTCAGGATGTCCGCATGCTTCTTCCAGTTTTTCAAATCCAGGTCGTTAACTTTCGGCATAAAGCGTCTCAAATCCGTTCGAAGCTCACCGGGACGGCCCCTCCGTGCCCGCAAGGCGCAGCCCCGCGTCGCCGAGCTTGGCGTAGCTCATACCCGCAAACGCGGCGTTTTCGCGCGCGAGCGCCTCGAAGACCTGCGCCGGGGACTGGAACGACCATTTCGCGTCCCGCGCAAGCCACAGCAGGCGCGCAAGAAGCTGCCACGCGGGACAGGCGTCGGCGGGGGCGGGGCGCGCCGCCTCAAATCGCTGCACCCACCCGAACTCGTTCACCCAGGTGCCTTCGTCCTCGACGTACATCGCCGCGGGCAAGGTGTGCGTCGCCATTTCCGCGAGTTGGTTTTTTTCCGAATCGATCACGATAAGCGCGTCGAGCTTCTGAAGCGCCTTCGGGTTCGCGGGAAGCTCCGCCGTGCCGCGCGGCTTCATCGCCACGAGCACCTTGACTTTGCCCGACTCGATGTCCTGCGCAAGGCTCGCGGACTTCAAGACGGCATGCGCGCCGCGCCGGTTGGGCGATTTGTCCGCGCGCTTGAGGATGTCGTCCCCGCGGCCGTCGCGCGCGGGAAGCACCTCGACGCGGTCGGTAAGCTGGCCGAGCAAATACAGCTCCTCGTTCGTGGCGAACGCCGAGGCCCATGCGCCGACCGAGCCGGGCCCGTGCGCTTTCACGGCCGCGCGGATGGCCTCCGCCGCGCGTTCGAGCGCGGCGTCAACGGTAATTTCCTCCGGAGCGCCGTTCCGCACGGCCGCGCGGCGCAGCCGTGCGCCGGGGTCCCAGTTCATGTACGAAAGTCGCCCCTCGTCGCACATCCAGGAGTCGTTGACGTTGTCGTTCCGGCGCGGCGTCATGCGCTGCACCTCGTGCTTCATGTTCGTCCAGAGCGTTGTCGAGCACCCGCGGCTGCACTCCGGGCAGACGGACTTCGTATCCTTCATGAACCAGACGCGGTTCTTGAAACGGAACTCCCTGCTCGTGAGCGCCCCGACGGGGCAGATGTCCACGGTGCAAAGTGAGTAGTCGTTCGAAAGGCTTTTTCCGTTGAACGTGCCGATGACGGCGCTGTCGCCGCGCTCGAACAGCCCCAGCTCACCCGTGTGCGTCACCTCGTCGCAAAAGCGGACGCAGCGCGTGCATTTGATGCAGCGCTCGGCGTCGTATATGATGTGGGGGCCGATCTCGGTGCGCTTCGCGGCATGTTTCTTCTCCTCCTCGAAGCGCGAGCGGTCGGGACCCCACTTCATCGTGATCATCTGCAGGGGGCACTCGCCCGCCTGGTCGCAGATGGGGCAGTCGAGCGGATGGTTGATGAGGAGGAATTCCAGAATACCCTTGCGCGCTTTCTTGACGCGCTCGCTCGCCGTATGCACGACCATGCCGTCGCGGATGGGCGTGTAGCACGAGATTTGAAGCGTGGGCGCCTTTTCCACTTCGACGAGGCACATGCGGCAACTGCCCGTAATGCTCAGCTTCGGGTAGTAGCAGAAGTGCGGGATCCAGATGCCAACGCTCTTGCACGCCTGCAGAATGGTCAGGCCGTCCTCGAACGTATAGGAGCGTCCGTCAATCGTCAACGTTGGCATAAACTGTGTTTCACCGCAGGTGAGCGGAGATACGCTGTATTCTACATGGCGGCGGAGGCACTTTCAACCCCATTTCGGAAGACGCGCCGAATTAGGGGGAGAACCGCCGACTGGCTGGGAGGGCAGGACTTGAACCTGCAACTTCCTGATCCAGAGTCAGGCGTTCTACCATTGAACTACCTCCCAACCATATTCCCAACCAGAATAGCCGCCGCGGCACGGAGCGTCAAGAAAGCCCGCAGTTATTAATGAAAGCCTCTTGTAGGTTGACGGCGCCGCCGGTCTCGGAGTGCTGAAGATTCGGAAGGTGCAGACAGCACGTCACGCACCTTCTGCACTTTCCGCACCTTCCGAACGCGAGGCGATGGCGTCAACCTATTTTCCGCTCCCTTTAGTAAAAAACGCCCTCCGCGGCAAATGCGTTATTTTTTGCCGCCCGGCTTGCCGCGCCGCTTGGCGAGTACTTTCGCGACCCGCGACGGCGGCACCTTGCACGCCTCGAGAAGGACGAGGAGGTGGTAGAGCAGGTCGGCCGCCTCCTCCGCGAGGCGCGCCTTGGAGCGCCCCTGCGCCGCAAGCGCCGTCTCCAGGGCCTCCTCGCCGACCTTCTGCGCGATGCGAGAGATTCCCTTCGAGAAAAGCGCCGTCGTGTAGGAGCCGCGCGGGCGCTTCCTGGCCCTTTCGGCCACGACCCGCCCGACCTCTCCCAGCATCCCTCCGAGTGAGGGCGCGGCCTCGGGAAAACAGGTGGGCGTCTCCCTGTGGCACACGGGCCCCGTCGGCACGGCGCGGACGAGGAGCGTGTCTCCGTCGCAGTCGAGCGAGACGCTCACGAGCCGGAGCGTGTTTCCGGAAGTCTCGCCCTTTCGCCAGAGGCGCCCGCGCGCGCGGCTGTAGAAATGGACGCGCTTCGTGCGGCGCGTCCTCGTGAGCGCCTCGCGGTTCATGTAGCCGAGCATCAGGACGGCGTCCGTCTCGGCGTCCTGGACGACGGCGGGAACGAGGCCGTTTCCTTTCTTCCAGTCGATTTTCACGTTGCCTCCTTTTCGTACGTGGGGCGCACGGGAACACCATGCTCGGCAAGGTATCTCTTCAAATCGGCGATGGTCATATCCCGGTAATGAAAGAGGCCCGCCGCAAGGCCCGCGTCCGCGCCCGCGTCCCGGAACGCCTCGAGGAAATGCTCCATAGTGCCGGCGCCTCCCGAGGCGACGACGGGAACGGAGACCGCCCCCGTGACGGCGCGCAGCTGCTCCAGGTCGAAGCCCTCGCGCGTGCCGTCGCGGTCCATCGAGGTGAGGAGAATTTCCCCGGCTCCGCGCCGCGTGACTTCCTCCGCCCAGCGGACGACGTCCCGCTCCGTGGGCTCCTGCCCCCCGCGAACGTACACGCGCCAGCCGTCGCCCTCGCGCTTGGCGTCGATCGCGGCGACCACGCACTGGCCGCCGAACGCCTCCACGCACTCGTCGATGAGCTCGGGCCGCTCGACTGCGGCCGTGTTGATGCTCACGCGGTCGGCTCCGGCGTGGAGCAGGTCGCGCGCGTCGTCGCGAGTGCGTACGCCCCCGCCCACGGTGAACGGGACGCCCACCTCGGCGGCGACGCGCTCGGCCACATCCACCATGGTGCGCCGTTCTTCGACGGAGGCGGAAATATCGAGGAACACAAGCTCGTCGGCCCCTTCCTTGTTGTAGCGGGCGGCGAGCTCCACGGGGTCACCCGCGTCGCGCAGGTTAACAAAGCGCGTTCCCTTGACGACGCGGCCGTCTTTCACATCTAGGCATGGCACGATTCGTTTCGTTAGCATGAGTGTTTTTTCCTTTCGCCGCCGCGCACGGCCGACACGATTTCGGCGACCGTCAGGCGGCTTTCGTAAAGTGCGCGTCCGACGATGACGCCGAACGCTCCGGCCTTGAGAAGGGAGAGCACATGATCGACGCTCGTTACCCCGCCCGAGGCCACCAGGTTTAGGCCGGCTTCGCGGAGCCGCGAGAATTTCTCGACGTTCGGGCCTTCGAGCATCCCGTCGCGGCGGACGTCGGTGTGGATGGCCGTTTCCACGCCGCGCTCCTTCAAGGCTCCGAGGAACGCCTCTGGAGATGATTCTTCTTTCTCCGTCCAGCCCGAGGCCATCAGGCGGCCGTCGCGCATGTCCACGGCGCACCAGACGCGGGAGGCCCCGAACCGGGCCAGAAATTGCGCAAGCAGCTCCGGCTCGCGCAGGGCGGTGGTTCCGACGACGACGCGGGCCGCGCCCGCGCTGAATAGCGCCTCGGCGTCCTCAGGGCGGCGGACGCCGCCCCCCACCTCGACGGGAATCGAGACGGCGCGCGAGATGCGCCCGACGGCGGCCAGCTCCTTGAGGCCGCCCGTGCGGGCGCCCTCGAGGTCCACGACGTGGACGCCGTCGGCCCCCTCCGCCTCGAACCGCCGCGCCACGCTTGCGGGGTCTTCCTCGTAGCGGGTCACCTGCGCGAAATCGCCCTGGCGCAGTCGCACGCAGCGCCCGTCTATAAGATCGATCGCCGGAAGTATCAGCATCGCTCGATGAAGTTCCGAAGCAGCCGGAAGCCGGGCGCGCCGGATTTCTCCGGGTGAAACTGCACGCCCCATACGCAGCCCCTGCGCAGGACGACGCAGAAGGGGCCGCCGTAGTCGCTCTCGCCGAGTGAGACTTCCTCAGGCGGCCGGGCCACGTAGGAATGCACGAAATAGAAGTTCGCGTCTTGAGAGATTCCTTCAGACAGGGGGTCGGTGTTCCGCCACCGCACCTGGTTCCAGCCGATGTGCGGCGTCTTGACTCCTTTCCCGAAGCGCCGCACCGCGCCCGAAACTATGCCGAGGCACGCGGTGCCGCCGTCTTCCTCGGAGCGCTCCAGAAGAAGCTGCAGGCCGAGGCAGATGCCGAGCACGGGCCGCGTGTGTCCGCGCAGGCGCTCGACGAAGCCCCGCTCCGAAAGCGCCGCCATGGCCGACGAGGCGGCCCCGACGCCGGGCAAGATTACCTTCGCGTCGGGCCGGAGCGCGCTTCCTTCATCGACCACTTCGTGCGCCGCGCCCAGACGCCTGAGCGCGTTCACGACGCTCCGCAGGTTGCTCGCGCCGTAGTTGATGACCTGCACGGGTGCGGCGCTCACAGCTTCCCCTTCGTGGAGGGCAGAACGCCCCCGGCCCTCGGCTCGCGCGCCATGGCCATGCGAAGCGCCCGCGCCGTCGCCTTAAAGAGGGCCTCGATCTTGTGGTGCTCGTTGCGCCCATACTTGACCTCGAGGTGCAAGTTCATCGCGAGGCTCGTCGCGAGGGCGTGGAAGAAATCCTCGACGAGCTCCGTGGGAAGATCCCCCACGCGCTCGCGCTTGAACGTGACGCGGAAAACCAGGTAGGGCCGCCCGCCCAGGTCCACCACGGCGCGCGCGAGCGCATCGTCCATGGGGACGAAGAACCCGAAGCGTCCGATGCCCGCCTTTTTTCCGAGCGCCTTCCGGAGCGCCGCGCCCAGCGCTAGCGCCGCGTCCTCGACGGTGTGGTGCTCGTCGACGCCCAGGTCGCCCTTGGCGCGGAGGCGCAGGTTGACGAGCGAGTGTTTCGCAAACGACTCGAGCATGTGGTCGAGGAAACGCAGGCCGGTCGAGACCTCGGCCCGGCCCGTGCCGTCGAGATTGACGCGAACCGAGATGTCCGTCTCCTTGGTCTTGCGGCTGACGGTCGCGGTGCGTGGGCGTTTTCTAGGCATGGGCTCAGGCCTCCTTTTGCATAAGGGGCGCCAGCGCTTCGAGGAGTTTGTCGTTCTCCTCGGGACGCCCCACGGTGATGCGCATGCAGTCTTCGAGTCTCGGCTCCCGGCTCCACGTGCGCACGATGAGGCCGCGCCCGGCGAGCGCCTTCGCCGCCTCGGCCGCACCGGGAAAGCGCACGAGGAGAAAATTCGCCTCCGAGGGATACACGCGCGCGCCGAGTTTTTCGAGGCGCTCCGCCAGGCGGCCGCGCTCGGCCAGGATTTTCTTCTTGAGCTCGGCGAGCCGCTCCGTGCGCGCGAGGGCGGCCAAGGCCGTCCCTTCCGAGAGCTTGTTCATGTTGTAAGGCATCTTGACCTTCAGCAAATAGGACACGACGTCGTCCGCCGCCAAGGCGTAGCCGACGCGTGCGGCCGCGAGGCCCCACGCCTTGGACATCGTGCGCAGAACCACGAGGTTGGAGCACAGTTCAAGCTCCGAGACTAAAGAAACGCATTGCGAGAACTCAACGTAGGCCTCGTCCAGAACGACGAGCCCCCGGAATCCCTCGCACAGCGCGAAGACGCGGTCGCGCGATAGGAGGTTTCCCGTGGGGTTGTTGGGCGAGCAGCAGAACGCGAGCTTGGCGTCCCGCCCTCGGCCCAGCACGGCGTCCACGTCCAGGTCGAACGCCCCGTCGAGCGGCGCCTCGCGCACCTCGGCCCCGTGGAGCGTCGCCGCGACGGGGTACATGCCGTAGGTCGGCGTGCAGACGACCACGGACTCCCCCGGCTCAACGAACGCCTTGAGAAGGCAGTCGATGGCCTCGTCCGAGCCCGAGCCCGCGAACACCTGCTCTACTCCGACGCCTGCGTAGGCGGCCAGGGCGGAGCGCAGCTCGCGCTGGAGCGGGTCGGGATAGCGATTCAGCTTCTCGCCGAGCCGCAAAGCCCCGGCGTCCGCTTCCGCCAGCACGGAGCCGTAGGCGTTCTCGTTCGCGTCGAAGAAAATTCCTTCCTGCGCGAGGTGCCGCGCGCTCGAGTAAGCCTCTGCATCGCGGAGGTGCGTCCGCACGAGCGAGCTTGTCCCGAGCCTTGTCGAGGGATCGGCTTTCATCGGAAGCGCTCCTTTACGGCTTCGGCGTGGGCGGCGAGCGTCTCGGTCTCGGCCAGGGCCACAATGGCGCCGCGCAGGGACTCGAGGCCGCTCCGCGAGATGCGAGTAACCTGCATCATGCGTCCGAAGTCCAGGACGGAGAGCGCGCTCCGGGTGCGCGCGGCCCCGCCCGTCGGAAGCACGTGGTTGATTCCGGCGGCGTAGTCCCCCGCCGCGACGGGCGAGTAGGGGCCCAGGAGCACCGAGCCCGCGCACCGCACCTTGCCGAGGACCTCGTCCCCGGCCTCGACCGTGAGGACCAGGTGCTCGGGGGCGAAATCGTTTGCGAGAGCGACGGCCTCGTCGACCGAGTCGACGACGAGCAGTCTCATGCGCCGCAGCGCGGCTTCCAGAATTTCCCGCCTGGGACTCCTCTCAAGCTGCCGTGCGACCTCGGAGGCGGTCTCGCGCGCGACGCGCTCGCTCGTGGTCACGAGGACGGCGACCGAGTCGGGGCCGTGCTCGGCCTGCGAGAGGAGGTCGGCGGCGCAGAAGCGGGGCTCGGCCGACTCGTCGGCGAGCACGAGAACCTCCGACGGGCCGGCAGGCAGGTCCACGGCCGTGCGGTCGGCCACCAAGCGCTTGGCGGCGTCCACGTACCGGCTGCCGGGGCCGAATACCTTCTCTACGGCGGGCACGCTCGGCGTTCCGTAGGCGAAAGCGCCGACGGCCATCGCCCCGCCGATGCGGTACATTTCTTCAACACCCGCGAAGCGGGCGGCCGCAAGCGTCGCCCGCGCGACGCGCCCCTCCCTGTCCGGCGGCGAGGCGAGCGCCACGTCGCGGCACCCGGCGACGCGCGCCGGCACCGCGAGCATCAGCACGGTCGAGGGATACGACGCGCCGCCTCCGGGGACGTAGAAGCCCACGCGCTCGAAGGGCCGCCACAAGCGGCGCAGCTCCACCCCGTCCCGCGGCGCGGCCGCCACCTCGGAGGGGGGCTTTACCGCGGTGTGAAAAGTTTCTATATTGCGGCGCGCGGTTTCGAGCGCGTCGAAAAACGCCTTCGGCATGGCGTCCGCAGCGCGGGAAATCTCCTCTTCAGGCACCCGGAGCGATTCGAGGCGCACCCCGTCGAGCTTTTCGCTCCACGCACGCACCGCACCGTCCCCCTCGCGCGCCACCGCGTCGAGGATGGGGCGGACGGCCGCCTCGGCCTCTTCATCCGAAGGCGTGCGGTCGAGAAGCTCCCGGCGCTCCGGCCCGCTCAGTTCCTTAAAACGCTTCCAGGAAAAATTCATGGAATCTCCTTCTCGATGGACATCACGAGAATCTCGGAGCCTCCGAGGCGCTTGATTTTTTCGATCACGTCCCAGAGCACCTCTTCGTCGACCACGGAGTGGACGGCGATCATGCCTGGCTCGGCGAGTGGGATGACCGTCGGGCTCTTGAGGCTCGGAATGACGCGCTTGATGCGGGGGAGCGCCGACTCGGGGGCGTTGAGCATGATGTACTTGGCGCGGCGGGCCGTGCGGACGCTCCGCGCGCGCATGCGCAGGCGCTCGATCTGGGCGCCCTTGCGCCCGCGCGGGGCGACGCCGTTCGCGGCCAGCACCGCCTCCGAAGAAAACACCGTCTCGAGCGGCACGAGCTCGTTGATGCGAAGCGTGCTTCCCGTCGCGACCAAGTCGCAGACGGCGTCGGCGATGCCGAGCGCCGGCGCGGCCTCCACGGAGCCGGAAATCTCCACGATGCTCGCCGCGACCTTCTTACGCGCGAGGAATTTCTTCAGGGAGCGCGGATACGTCGTCGCGACTCGAAGCCCGCGAAGGTCCCGGAGCCTGCGAAGGCCGCTCGCCTTGGGCACGGCGATCATGAGCTGGCATTGGCCGAACCCCAGGCGCTCCAAGACGCGAAGGCGCGCCCCGTGCTCGAAGAGGACGTTTTCGCCCACGACGCCCAGGTCCACGGCGCCCGCGGCGATGTGCTCAGGAATATCGCCCGAGCGCAGGAAGAGAATGTCGAGGTCGAAATTGCGGCACGGGGCGAGAAGCCGCCGCGCGTCCACCTCGAACTCCAGCCCCATGCCCCGCAGGAGGTTCAGGCTGGGCTCGGTGAGGCGGCCGTCTTTCTGGAGCGCGATGGTCAGGTTGTTCTTGTTTCGCTTCATAAAATGTTCAAGGCCTCCGAAAAAATTTCAAATTGCTTCCGCAGTTCTCTCAAAAACTTCATAGCGACGGCTTTCCCATAAGGCGGTCCAAAACGACGCGGTAGCCGCCGGTGCCGTTTCGTAGCCAGTGCGCGACCCTTGTGACGGTGGTCGTGCTGGCGCCCGTCGTCCGGCTTACGGCGCGGTAGCTGCGGCCGCGGTGCAGCTCGCGCGCCACGTGCCACCGCTCGGTCAAGGCGTCAATCTCGTAAAGCGTGCAGAGGTCGCGGAAGAACTGCTCGCACTCTTCCACCGTGCGAAGCGAAAGAACGGCGCGGTAGAGCCGCTCCCGCTCCTTTGCAGCATCCGGGGCTTCCCTGCTTCGTTTTACCATGTTAATACATTAACACACTCAAATCCGTTTGTCAACCCCATTTCGAAAAAATATGTTTTCCTCTTTATCCACAACACTTACGCGCAATTTATCCGGCAAAGAGCACCGGGGAAAGCCATCGTTTCCTTGAATTGCAACCTTCCCTTTGGATAAGTTAAACCATAATAATTCTGGGCTGCAATCACCGGCCCAGAGAACCTTATACGATGCGCTTCACGGAATCTCCAAGCACTCCTGTTTCTTCCAAGCCCGCGTGGCTGAAGGTGCGCCCGCCGTCCGGGGAGCGTTATTTCGAGCTCAAGCGGCGCTTGCGCGGCCTGCGCCTGGCCACAGTGTGCGAGGAAGCGCACTGCCCGAACGCTTCGGAATGCTGGGGCGGCGGCACGGCGACGTTCATGCTGATGGGCGACACCTGCACGCGGGGATGCCGCTTCTGCGCCGTCACGAGCGGCCGCACCGCAGTGCTCGACCCGAAGGAGCCGGACCGCGTTGCCGAGGCCGTCGCCGAAATGGAGCTGCGCTACGCGGTCATCACCTCCGTCAACCGCGACGACCTGCCCGACGGCGGCGGCGCCCATTTCGCCGAGACCATACGCGCGGTACGGGCGCGCAACCCGAAAACCCTCGTCGAAGTCCTCATTCCAGATTTCCAGGGCGACCGCCGCTCCCTCGACCTCGTTCTCAACGCCGCGCCCGACGTGGCGGGCCACAATCTCGAAACCGTCGAGCGGCTGACGCCCCGGGTGCGCGACCGCCGCGCATCCTACCGCCGGTCGCTCGCCGTGCTCGAACACCTCAAAAATTCCTCTTCGGCTGAGCCCGCCTCCCTCACGAAATCCTCCCTGATGCTCGGCCTGGGCGAGACGCGTGAGGAGGTGCTGCAGGCGATGCGCGACCTGCGCGCCGTCGGCGTTGACATTCTCACGCTTGGGCAGTACCTGAGGCCGACCCGGCGCCATCTGCCGGTCGCCGAATACGTCGCGCCCGGGCAATTCGAAGCCTTGCGGCGCGCGGCCCTAGCGGAAGGGTTTCTCTACGCCGCGGCCGGCCCGCTCGTGCGCAGCTCCTACCGCGCGGGCGAACCCCTTCTCCCGACCGCCGAACCCGAAAGGACGTCCCATGCCGAAACCTGATCCCCTGCGGGACACATTTCAGATTCTCAAGCCGGACGGAACCCTGGCGAACAAGGCGCTCGAGCCGAAGTTCTCCAAGGACGAGCTTCTGCGTCACTACAAGATGATAGTGCTCGTGCGCATCCTCGACGACCGCATGTACATGGCCCAGCGCCAGGGGCGCATCGGGTTTTACGTCGGCGGCGAGGGAGAAGAGACGGCGCACGTCGCCGCGGCGGCCGCGCTCCGCGACGACGATTTCATCATCCCGAGCTACCGCGAGATGGGCGCCGCGTTCATGCGCGGCCTGACGTTGCGGCAATTCATGGCGCAGCTTATGGGTAATTCCGAAGACCTCATCAAGGGCCGCCAGATGCCATGCCACATCGCCTACGCTCCCGGGAACTACCTTTCCGTCTCGAGCCCCGTGGGAACTCAGATCCCGCAGGCCACGGGCCTCGCGTGGGCCTTGAAGCACATCGACCAGAAGGAGCGCGTGGCGATCGTCTTCTTCGGAGAGGGGGCATCGTCGGAAGGGTCGTTTCACGCGGCCGCTAACTTCGCGGGCGTTTTCAAAGCCCCCGTCATCTTCTTCTGCCGAAACAACCAGTACGCGATCTCGGTTCCGCTGGAAAAGCAGACGGCCTCGGAAACCATCGCCGTCAAGGCCCTGGCCTATGGAATCGAGGGCATCCGCGTGGACGGAAACGATTTCCTCGCCGTCTACCATGCCACGAAGCAGGCCGCAAAGCGGGCCCGCGCCGGAAAAGGCCCCACTCTCCTCGAGGCCCATATGTACCGCTACGGCCCGCACACGAGCTCGGACGACCCGCGCACCTATCGCTCGGACCAGGAGGTCAAGAAGTGGGCCCGGTACGACGGTCTTCCGCGCCTGCGCAAGTACCTCGAGCGCAAAGGCTGGTGGAGCAGGGAAGAAGACCAGGAACTCCACGCGGCCACGGACCGGGAGATTGTTTCCACGTTCAAGGAAGTGGAAAAACTGCCGCCGCCCCCTATCGAAACCATGTTCGAGGAGGTTTACGCCGAGATGCCGTGGCACCTTCGAGAGCAGATGGAAGAGCTGCAGCGTTACCTCGAAAGCACCGACAAGAAAGCCGCGGCGGAAGGACACGGATAGCCCCCGGCCCCAACGTTCGGAGATCGCCCACCATGCCCGTCATGACCCTCATCCAGGCCATCAACCACGCGCTCCATCTCGAGATGGAGCGCGACAAGCGCGTCGTCGTCCTCGGGGAAGACGTCGGGAAAGCGGGCGGCGTCTTCCGCACCACGGCGGGCCTCTACGAAAAATTCGGCCCCGACCGCGCCATAGACACGCCGCTTTCCGAAGACGGCATAATGGGTACGGCCATCGGCATGGCGCTCTATGGAATGCGGCCCGTGCCGGAGATTCAGTTTGCCGACTTCATCTATCCGGCCTTCGACCAGATTGTCAACGAGCTCGCGATGTACCGCCACCGCTCTGGCGGACAATTCGCCTGCCCGCTCGTCATTCGCTCGCCCTGCGGTGGAGGCATCAAAGGCGGGCACTGCCACTCGCAGAGCCCCGAGGCCCATTTCGTCCACACGGCCGGTCTCAAAGTGGTCATTCCCTCCAGCCCCTACGAGGCCAAGGGGCTTCTGCTTGCGTCCATCCGCGACGATGACCCCGTCTTGTTCCTCGAGCCCAAGCGAATCTACCGCGCCGTTCGGGCCGAGGTGCCGGAGGACGACTACACGATTCCCCTCGGCAAGGCCCGCGTCGCGAAGGAAGGCAAAGACGTGAGCGTCTTCGCCTACGGGGCGATGCTTCAGACGGCGCTCGAGGCGGCGGAAAAAGCCCAAGAAGAAGACCTGGATCTGGAGGTCGTGGATTTGCAGACGCTGATGCCCCTCGACATCGAGACCGTGGAAGCCTCGGTCAGGAAAACGGGACGCGCCGTCGTGGCGCACGAGGCGCCGCGCACCTGCGGCTACGGCGCGGAGCTCTCGGCGCTCATCCACGAGCGCCTCCTGCTCTGCCTCGAGGCCCCCGTGCAGCGCGTCACGGGATTCGACACCCCGTTTCCCTACGTCCACGAGTACACCTACATGCCCGACGCCGGGCGAATCCTGCTCGGCGTACGCAAGACATTGGAATATTAAACGGAGACACCAGCAATGCCATTTGAATTCCGGCTTCCGGACATCGGCGAAGGCATAGTCGAGGGCGAGATCATCGCCTGGCACGTCAAGGAGGGCGACGTCTTAGAGGAAGACCAGCCCATCGTGGAAATCATGACGGACAAGGCGACCATCGTCATTCCCTCGCCCAAGTCCGGCAAGGTGCTCAAGCGCTTCGGCAAGGAAGGCGCGGTGATCAAGGTCGGCGCCGTCATGGTGGTGATCGACGCGGAGGACGGCAGCGCGGAAATTCCTCCAAAGCCGCCCGCCGCCGTGGCGCAGGAGCCCGAACCGCAGCGGGCGGAGCCGCCGCCCGCCCCTCCCCCGACGGCCCTCGCCGACCGGGCGGCGCCCCCTTCGGCGCCGGTGGCGCGCGCCGACGAGAAAGACCGCCAGGCTCTCGCGACGCCCGCCACTCGGAAGCTGGCCCGCGAGCTCGGCGTCGATATCTCCCAGGTGCCCCCCACGGGCTCCCAGGGGCGCGTCACGAAGGAGGACGTCCAGCGCTTCGCGCAGGGGGAAGCGCGGGTCGCGTCGACCCTCCGCCAGGCGACTCCCGCCGCCCCGCCCCCGGCGGCCGAGGAGCGCATCCCTTTCCGCGGCCTGCGGCGAAAGATCGCCGAAAAGATGTCCCTCTCGAAGTCCGCCATTCCCCACTTCACGTTCGTGGACGAGGTGGACATGACGGAGCTCGTCGCCCTGCGCGAGAAGGCCAAGCCGCTGGCCCGGGAGCGCGGCGTCAAGCTCACGTATCTCGCGTTCATTGCCAAGGCGCTCGTGCCGGCGTTCCGAAAATACCCGCTCCTCAATTCCACCCTCGACTCGGAGGCCCAGGAAATCGTCCTCAAACACTACTACAACCTTGGCATAGCCGTGGACACGGACGACGGCCTCGTGGTGACCGTCGTAAAGAACGTGGAGGCGAAAAGCGTTCTTCAGGTAGCAGGTGAAATCGTCGAGCTTTCCGAAAAGGCGCGCGCCAGGAAACTCGCCCTCGACGACGTGCAGGGAGGGACGTTCACGATCTCAAGCGTCGGAAACCTGGGCGGCGTGTTCGGCACCCCCATCATCAACCATCCCGAGGTGGCCATCCTGGGCGTGAACACCATCGAGGAGCGTCCCGTCGTGCGCGGCGGCGTCGTGACCATACGCTCGATGATGTACCTGAGCATCTCGCTCGACCACCGCGTCGTGGACGGCGCCGTCGGGGCGCGCTTCATCGGCGAGGTGAAGAGGTATCTCGAAAACCCCGAGCTTCTGTTCCTGGATATGGTGTAAAGGGGGGCGAGGCCGCCGGGCGCCAGCAGGGCCTCAAGGCGGCGGGGTTGCTTTGTCCGTTGCGTTTGAGTAGACTGGATGCTTCCAAAGGAAGGCGCCCCCGGCGGCCCTTGCTTCGGAGAATCGGTTTATGAGACGCAACACGGCCGTTTTCATGGCGCTTGCCATCTTTCTGGCGCTTCAAGCGCGCGGAGTGGATCTTCAGCACGACGTGGGTGTGAGCAGCGGTTACTTTGCGGCGAGCGACGCCAACGTCGATGACGGATGGGTGACGAACTTCAACTGGGAGGTCCACACCGGCTCGAAATTGGCGTTCCGCTTCACACTGGGAACCATCGAAACCGACTTCGTGGAGGAGATTATCTGCGGTGAGTCCGATTGTACCGATGCGTTTGACAACGATGGTGACGGCTCCATCAATGAAATGGAGGACTTGTGGAAGGACATTGATTTCAACATCAAATGGTACGTAACCATGAGCCTGGTTGCTCGCGGCCAGCGCAAGCGGTTCAACCCCCACGTCCTCGTAGGGCTGGGGGCGTACAAGATAGACCCGGTCTTGGCCCCCGGCGACGACCCGGAAGATGCTCAGGTTTTCCACTTCGGCCCCCATGCCGGGTTTGGCGCGTCGCTCCGGGTAGGCGAAAATTGGACCTTTCCTTTCGACGCCCAGATGCACTGGGTGATTGATAAAAGACTCGAGGACCTGGGCGTTACCCTAACGGCGGGAGCGCGGCTGAGGAATCCATCGTCTTTTTTTGACGAAAAGTACTTTGAAATCGGTGGTGGTTATTTCACCGGGGACGGCGACAACGGCATCTTCCTAGGAATACCCGTAGAAGAAGAAATCGAAAGCGGCCTTGCCGCCAATCTTCGCTTAGGTGGGTTTTTCACGAAACACTGGGGGCTGGAAGGCCAGCTTTGGGGCTCTACCGCGGATTTCGCCGCCACTATAGATCTGGGTTCAAGCAGCATTTCAAGCAGCGATGACGTGAATGTTATGGGCCTCGATGCGAGTACCGTTTTCCGTCTCAATCCGTCCGGAAAATTTAACTTCCTTTTGCTAGGCGGCATCGGCGTCATAGGCAGCACCGAGTCGGAAATAGAGGGCGTCGACTTCGAGCTGGGCATCCCCGGTCCCGACAAAGAACCAGTAGATCTCGGGAGTTCTCTGACGCTACATCTTGGCGCTGCAGCCAAGATTTTTCTGTGGGAGAATTTTTATCTCCGCCCCGACGTTCGTTATCTCCACGTAGACGGCGTCGACTTGGACTTCGATAGCGGCAAAGAAAGTCAACTCGACTATTCCGTGGCCACTGTGAGTGCCGGATGGGTATTTGATAATGAATAGAAAGCATCCGGCAAGCTCGAAACCAAAACCTCCGGATTGAAGAGTCCCAGCCCCGACCGGGCGGGCGCTCTGTAGAGCAGCCGGGGGCCGGTGCTCGGTTAAAATGCGGCCTTCCTATGGCTGCCCCCTGGCCTGACGGCTGCCGCTCGGCTTACCCCGCGTTCTTGTTCGTGCAAGCGAGTTTTGTTATGCTTGGGCGTTTCGTTTCAAGAAAAATTTCCCAATGGACGACTGGAACCAGGCCGCCTCACTTTTGCGAAGCGCGCGGTTTGCAGTAGCGCTCACCGGGGCGGGCATTTCTTCCGAGAGCGGCCTCGACACCTTCCGCGGCGGGGGCGGCCTCTGGAAAAAATTCCCGCCCGAGCGGTACGCTACGCTTTCGGCGTTTCGAAGGAATCCGGAGCGCTGCTGGGAATTTTTTCTCGAGCTCGGGCGGCTCATCGAGCGCGCCGAGCCCAATCGGGCGCATCGGATTCTTGCCGCCTGGGAGGCGCGCGGCCTCTTGAAGGCCGTGATCACGCAGAACGTGGACGGCCTTCACCAGAGGGTGGGGTCGCGGCGCGTGGTGGAGTTCCACGGCTCGCACCGCCGCCTCGAGTGCCTTGCGTGCGGCGCCGGGGCCGAAGCTCCAGCGGCGGGCGAGACGCGCGAAGCGCCGCGTTGCTCCTGCGGCGCCGTCATGAAGCCCGCCGCCGTGCTCTTCGAAGAGGCCATCCCAGCCCGGGCGCTCGAAGAGGCGCAGCGCCTGAGCGAGGCGTGCGACTGCCTCCTCGTCATCGGCACCTCGGCGGCCGTGGTCCCCGCTTCGCACATTCCCGGGGCTGTTAGGGCGCCTCGTCCGGCCCGCCCCGGCGGCGGGGCCGTCATCGAGATCAATCCCGAAAAAACGTTTCTGGGCGCGTCCGACGCCGCTCTGCGCGCCCCGGCCTCGGAAGCGCTCTCTCGCCTTGACTCCCTCATTCAGGAAGAAACAGGACAATCATGGAACTTACCGAAGGCCTCGCCCGCGTAAAGGAAACGATTCTGCCGCTCCTCGAGGACGGAGCCGTCGACGGCGGTCGCCTCATGCGCGAAATCGAATCGCTCAAGGAGAAACAATCCATCGAAGCCTATTCGCTGCTCCTGCTCTTGTTGACGCATTTGCGGTTCGGGGAGGCCGAGGCCGAAGAACATTGGCGCGCCATCATGCACCACTGCGAGACGATGAGCAAAAACCTGGGACGCGACGTCGGCGTGCGCGTGGCGCTCATGGACTACTTCGTCAACCTCAACAAGAAGCTCTCCAATCCCAAGCTCATCGAGCTCACCATGTACGAGCAGATTGAGCGCAGCGCCGTCACGGACAGCCTTACGGGCCTCTACCACCACCGCCACTTCCGGGAAACTCTTCAAAAGGAGATCCAGCGCGCCGGGCGCTTCCACCAGACGCGGAGCCTTCTTTTTCTCGACCTCGACAATTTCAAGGAAGTGAACGACTCGTTGGGGCACCTGCACGGCGACATGGTGCTCGTCGAGGTTTCGGAAATCTTGAAGCGCTGCATACGCACGATCGATATCGCGGCGCGCTACGGCGGGGAGGAGTTCGCCGTGCTTCTCCCGGAGACCGACCGCTACGGCGCCTACGTGGTCGGCGAGCGCATCCGCCGCTCCATCGAGGAGCATTTCCAGGCGCGCGAGAAGGAAGGCGCCCGCTATTCGCTCACCCTGAGCGGCGGCGTCGCCTGCTACCCCGACGACGCCGTCGCCGTCGAGGAGCTCATCGCGCGGGCGGACGCCGCCCTCTACCAGGCGAAGGGCGCGGGCAAGAACCAAATCTGCGCGCACCACGCCGAGCGCCGCAATTTTATCCGCATCACGCTGAGCGACACGGTCATTGTGCGCCAGCTCGAGCCCGCCGACGGACTCGCGTCGGCGCGAACCGTCAACGTGAGCCGCGGCGGCGTCCTCTTTCGCTCCGAGCGGCGGTTTCCGCTGGGAAGCCTTGTCGAGATTCAGTTTCTCTCCCGATCCGGCGGCGGCCGCGCCGACGCCGATGATGAAGCGGAAGGCAAGCCCCGGGCGCCGGAAGAAGGGGGCCTGCGCCTCAAGGCGCGAATCGTCCGCCTTGAGGAGGCGGCCAACGACGACGAGGCGCCGCAATACGAGATCGGCTGCTGTTTCGTCGTCGAGGGGGACGACGACGAGCGCCGCATTATGGCCTATATCCAGAACACGCAGCTTGACCCCGGCGCGTAGACCGGCGCCATGCGACAGCTGCATGAGACACGCTTGGCCATGGCCCGCCGCTCCGAGTCAGCCGACTTTTTTTGACCGTGCCAAACATACGCGCCCGCCGCAGCACGGCAAAATGGTTTCTCAGAATCCTCGCGCATGTCGCCGTCGTCTGGCTCGCTCTTTTCCTGATGTTCCAGTGGTTTGAAGGAAAAATCACGTACCATCCGCCGCGGCACCTCATCGAAACGCCTTCCGGCCGCGGCGTGGCCTTCGAGGACGTTTTCATGGAAACCGAGGACGGCCTCGCCGCCCACGGCTGGTGGATCCCCGCCCCCGCAATTGATGCCGATGATTCCGAGGAGCGGGCCGCGCCTCCCACCATCCTGGAATTCCACGGAAACGCCGAGAACATCTCCTACGGCATGGACCAGCATGTGGCGTTCCACGGCCTCGGCTGGAATCAGCTCGTCGTGGACTACCGGGGCTACGGGCGCTCGGAAGGCGAGCCCTCGGAAGAGGGACTCTACCGTGACGGCGACGCGGCCTATGCCCACGTGCGCGCGCGGGGCGTCCCTCCGGAGCGCATCGTCATCTACGGGCGCTCCCTGGGAGGGGCCGTCGCGGTGTACGTCGCGCACCGCCACCCGGCGGCGGCGCTCGTTACGGAAGGGCTCTTCACGGACACGCACCGCGTCGGGCGGGATATCCTGCCGTTTATTCCGGTGCGGCTTTTCATCAAGAAGCGCTTCGACTCGCTCTCCCGCGTCTCCGGGCTCCACGTCCCCAAGCTCTTCATGCACGCCGCTTACGACGAGGTGATTCCCGTCCACCATGCCGAGCGGGTCTTCGAGGCCGCCGCCCCGCCCAAGGAGCTTTTCTGGATTCCCGGCGCCGGTCACAACGACGCCTTCTACGCCGCGACGAAGGCATACCTGGCCGCCGTCAAGCGGTTTGTTGAAACGCATGTGCAGAAAATTTCCGAAGAAAGAATTTCCCCGATTTAATATCGGGTGCCGACCCCCTCCCCGATCCCGACATGGAAACAGGCGTTAAGCTGTGAACCTGTACAGTCTATTGACTCCCCCGCGCCGCCTGTGTTAAAAAGAAAGCGTTGCTGCAGAACATCTCTCTTTTTCGTGATAAAAAGGCCGGTGCGATGGGACAAGCTTCATTAAAAATCTTCCTTTCCCTCTTCTGGCTGTGCTGGGCGGCCCTGCCCGGAGCTGCGGAAGAAAAAATTCGAATCGCCGTGCTCGACTTCGACGCGCAGGCGCTCAGCGGCTCCTGGGGCTACGGGTGGCCGTGGAGCCATCTTGAAACCGCCGCCGCCGACGGTCTGGCCGCGGAGCTTCACGAAAGCGGCGAGTTTTCCGTGCTCGAGCGCGAGAAGCTGCGCCTTGTCCTCCAGGAACAGCAGCTTTCGTCCCGGGGCGCCGTCGCTCCCGAGACCGTCGTCGAGCTGGGAAAGATCCTGGGCGTTCAATTCATCGTGACAGGCTCGGTGGCGGAGTTCGGCGTCTCCGAAGGGGGCGGCGAGGCGCCGCAGGCGGGCAAAGGTAAGTGGGGCACGGGCGCAGGTGCCACGACGCTGCTTGGTACGGCCACCCTGACGGCGCGCTTCGTCAACACGACCACGGCCGAAGCGCTCGACACCTACGAAGGGTCGGGAAGCCGAAAATTCGCTGCCGCGGAGTTCGCCGGGGCCGACTTCGGCAAGCGCTTCGACTCCGGCCTCGCATCGAGGGTTCTCGCGAAGGCCGTGGAAAACCTGGCCCGCACCATCGTGGAGAACGCGGACCGCATCACGCCGTCCGCCGGCGCTCCCGAGCCCCCCGTGGAGGACGAGCCCGTCGTGGAGGGGAAGATCGCTTTCGTTTCCGAAAGCAAGGTGTTCGTCAACGAAGGCCCCGGCTCGGGCATCACGTCGGGAGGGAAAATCTACATCACCCTGGGCGCCGGAAGCGGCGTCAAGGTGGGCGACCGGTTCGAGGTCCATAGGATCGGAAACGAAATCCGCAACCCCGACACGGGCGAACTTCTGGACGTCGAAATCATCAAGGTCGGAACGCTCGTTGTCACCGAGGTGAAGGACAAGGTGTCCATCACCTCGGCAAAAAGGGGCACCGATTTTAAAAAAGGCGACATCGTTCGCCTGGTCAATTTCCCCTCAACATCCTCCTACACCTGGGAGCCATGACTTAATGCGAGAAGCACGCCCATGCCTCTGACCCTGCCCAACCAGCTTACGCTGCTGCGAATGGGGCTTACGCCGCTTTTCTTGATTCTCCTCCTTTCCCGGCAGTATGGATGGACGCTGCTCGTGTTCATGCTGGCCGCGTTTACGGATGCATTGGACGGCTTCATCGCCCGCCTGTGGAGGCAGAAAACCACCCTGGGGGCCTACCTCGACCCAGTGGCCGACAAGATGCTCCTCGCCATTGCCATCCTGGGCCTCGCGTTGAGCGAATTCCCGAACCGCATCCCGGTGTCTTTCGCCATCTTCTTCCTCGCCCGCGACGTCATCATCCTGGTGGTTATCCTAGCCACGTTCTTTACCACCGAGCGGCGGGGCTTGTTCCGCCCCTCCCTTTTGGGAAAGGCGACGACTCTTTTCCAGATACTGCTCGTCGCCGACGCGCTCTTCTACAATTGGCGCGGCGTTCCATCGCCGCATCTCTCAACCCTTTTGTGGATCGCGTTCTCGGCCACCGCGCTTTCGGCCGTGCAGTACAGCCTCCTCACGAGCCGCAACCTGGCCGCAACGCAGGAGCAAAATGCAAGAAGAATGACCAGATGACCCAATTCCCAGATGACCAAATTGGTCATTCGGTCATCCGGTCATATGGTCATTTAGTCGTTCATTGCTTTATACTGTTTCGGGATGCTCTCCGTCGTCATCGCATCGTGGAACACGCGCCCGTACCTCGAGGCATGTCTCGCGTCCCTCCGCGGCCAGACGTGCCGCGACGTGGAAATCATCGTCGTGGACAACGGCTCGCGGGACGGAACGGTGCCGCTTCTTCGAAAAAGCTGGCCGGACGTCCGCCTCGTCGAAAACGCGCGGAACGAGGGGTTCGCCCGGGCCAACAACCAGGGGCTGGCCGCGGCGCGGGGCGAGTTCCTCCTGTTTCTCAACGCCGACACGGTTCTCGACGACGACGCCCTCGAGCGCGCTATAGGAACGTTCGCGGAAGACGAAGCGATCGGCGCGGTGGCGCCCAAGCTGCTGCGCCTAGACGGCGAGACCCTGGACAGCGCCGGCCAATTCCTGAGCCGCACGAGGAAGGTCCGGGAGCGCGGCTACGGCGAGCCCGACCGCGGCCAGTTCGACCGCGCCGAGGACGTCTTTTCCGTCTGCGGGGCGGCCGCGTTCTGGCGGCGGGAGGCCGTCGAGGACGTGAGCGTGGGGGGGGAGTTCTTCGACGAGGATTTCTTCTCTTACTGGGAGGACCTGGACACGGGCTGGCGCGCCCGGCGGCGCGGCTGGCGGGTACGCTACAACCCCGCGGTGCGGATCCGGCACGCCCGCGGCGGGGCCTTCGCTTCGGGGCGCCTCCCCTTCGCCATCCTGGGGCGCAGCGAGGAGTTTCAGCACCACATCCTAAAGAACCGCTACCTGACGCTCATCAAGAACGACTCCTGGGGCGCGCTCCTGCGCGACCTGCCGTACGTGATCGCCGGGGAAATCGCCGTCCGCCTTTTCCTGCTGACCCACCCGTGGCATCTGCTGAGACTGCTCGAAGGGGCCGAGGATTACGTGCCGCGCGCGCTGGCGCGCCGCCGGGCGCTGCGCGAGAAACCCCCGTCCGCCCCCACGTCCCGGATGTCGGAATAAGCCGCCGATAAAGTTTATGGATATTCGTCGTCGCCGAAGAGCTGATGGTAATAACAGTGCAGAAGGTGCGGAAAGGCAACCGCGCTTACCCCATGCTTACGCACCCTCCGTACCTGCCGCACCTTCCGAACCCTTCCCCATGGTAGGATAGCGCCATGGATCGAGACCGCAATCCGCTGCGGCGGCTCTACCGCTGGACGGAGTCGCTCGCGGAGCGGCCCTCGGGCACGTGGTCGCTTTTCGGGCTCTCGTTCGCGGAATCGTCCTTCTTCCCCGTGCCGCCCGACGTCCTTCTCATCACCCTCGGCATCGGAAGACCGCGCCGCTCGTTCTGGTTCGCCGCAGTCTGCACCGCGGGCTCCGTGGCCGGCGGCCTCGCGGGCTACGCCATCGGCGTATTCCTGTTCGAGAGCGTGGGCCGCGCCCTCCTCGAGTTCTACGGGGCCATGGAAGGCTTCGAGCACGTCCGGGAGCTCTACCGGCGCCACGACGCGTGGATCGTCTTCACCGCGGGCTTCACGCCCATTCCCTACAAGGTGTTCACCATCGCCGCGGGCGCCTGCTCGATCAACGTCCCGGTGTTCGTCATCGCCTCCCTCCTCGGGCGCGCCGGACGGTTCTTCCTCGTCGCCGCGGCGCTCTGGTTCTTCGGCCCGCCCATCAAGCCCTTCCTCGAAAAATACTTCAACCTCCTCTCCATCCTCTTCGTGCTCGCGCTTCTCGGCGGCTTCGTGCTCCTGAAGTTCGTGCTGTAAGAGGCGCTAGAGCTTCTGCGAGACCTTGATGCGGACGCTCGCCGTGTTGTCGCCGCCGCCAACGTCTTCACCTTTCTGAAAGCCGGAATTGTCCGCGACAAAGTAGTACGTGCCCGCGTCCAGCGCTCCCTCGTGGCGGCCCTCAGTCGCCGCGGGAAACGACCAGCCGGGAAGAGGCTGAAACGCCTCACCGGAGGCTCCGTCGGTTTCCCACGCCCGCAATCCCTCCTCGTCCATGCCGTAGACGTTGATCGCGGGGCCGGACGTTACCTCGAACTCCAGGGTGATTTCGGAAACCTTGGCCAGGGGAAGCTGGATGTGAAAGTAGTTGCCCCCGGGGATTTGCACCTCCTTGTCGTAAACCGTCAGGGGCTCGCCCGCCGCGTACTGGCGCACTAGGCCGAGTTTTTCGCGCACACCCTCGGGCAGCCTGTCCCGGGCGAGCCATGCCGCAAGCGCCAGCAACGCAACGAGCAGCAGGAAAAACAGGCAGCCGCAGCAGCCCCTGCGTTTCTTCCTCGGGATCTTGAGAAGCGGAAACGGCTCGAAGCGGCGCGGGTGGCCGCACTGGGGACATATCGGGGCTTTTTGCGATATCTCTGTTCCGCACTCTTCGCAGTGGATTAGAGGCATGATTCTCCTTTTCTAGTCATAGGCGACGTTCAGGGGGTGAAAACGACGAAAGATTTCTTGCCCATGGCTTCGATTCCGCTCCTTATTATAAGCCCCCCGCCCCGTCGCCGCCAATTGGGCAGTGAATGGAGAGAGGAAAAACTCGCCGCCAGTTGAACCGGGGAAGGGAGAGGGGAAAAACCGGACTCCCTGTAGTATAATCGAGGCATGAAGCTGCATGGACGTTTACTGGTTTTCCTGGGCGCGGCCCTTCTGGCCGCTGGGTGCGGCCGCGCGACGTACAACGTCGTCCTGATCAGCGTGGACACGCTGCGCGCCGACTACCTGGGGTGCTACGGCCGCGAGCGCGCCGAGACGCCGACGGCGGACCGGCTCGCGCGCGAGGGCGTCCTGTTCGAGCACGCCATCACGACGACCCCCATCACCCTGCCCGCCCACGCCTCGCTCATGACGGGGAAATACCCCCCCTCACACGGCGTGCGCCACAACAGCATCTTCGTTCTGGCCGACGACGAGGGCACGCTGGCCGAGGCGTTCGCGCGGGCCGGCTACGAAACGGCGGCCTTCGTCGGGGCGATCCCCGTGGCAAGCTCATTCGGGCTCGCGCAGGGATTCGACGTCTATAACGAGGACTTCGCCACGGGCTACCGGGGCCAGATTTCGAACCAGAGGCCGGCGGCGCCGGTGTTCGAGGAGGCCGTGAAGTGGCTTCAGGAAAACACCGGCGAGCGCTTCTTCATGTGGATACACCTTTTCGACCCGCACGCGCCCTACACGCCGCCGGAGTTCCAGGTCGCCAAGTGGCGGCGCCGCATCGATTCCCGCGAAGGCTACGAGGCCCAGCACGCCTTCTACGATGCCGAGGTCGCCTACGTGGACCAGGAGCTGGGAAAATTCCTCGAGGTGTTCCGCTCCCTCGACCTGAGAGACGACACGCTCCTGGTGTTCACCGCCGACCACGGCGAGGGGCTCGGCCAGCACGGAGAGCCGACGCACGGCGTCTTCCTGTACGAGCCAACGATGCACGTGCCGCTCCTCTTCTGGGGCGGACCCGTCGGCGAGGCGCGAAGCATCGTGGGCACCGTAAGCCTGATCGACGTCGCGCCGACAATCTTCGAGATGGCCGGCGTGAGCCCGGAAGCCACGATGGGCGAAGGCATCTCGCTTGCCGCGGCGGTTCAGGGCGGGGCGTCGCTGCCGGAGCGCGTCTTCTACGGCGAGGCCATGAACGCCCATTACGAGCACCGCTGGGCGGCGTCCTTTGGAATATGGAAAAACGGGTGGAAGTGGATCCGGCTTCCCACCCCCGAGCTTTATAACATCGCGGAAGACCCGGACGAGTCCCGCAACCTGGCCGCCGAGGACACCCAGAAGGCGAAAGCCATGGCCAGCGAGCTCAAAAACATGGAGGCGTCGTTTTCCAGGCGGGACCTCGATCTTACGTTTCCCGACCCGGACGTGCGCGCGAAACTCGAAAGCCTGGGCTACGTCGGCCACCGCATCGTGGGCGGCGAGGCAGAGGCCGAAAGCGGGCCCGACCCCAAAGACGTGCGCGATGCCATCGTGCTCTACCAGCAGGCCATGGGGTACATGGCCAACTCCGTGTACGAGAGAGCCGCCGAGACCTGGAAACGCGTGCTCGCGCTGCATGACGCCAACTACACGGGCCGTCTGAACCTGGCCCTCTGCTACGTCCGCCTTAACCGGATGGAAGATGCGCGCCGGGAGGCAAACCGCATTCTCGAGCTCGGCTACGTCTCCGCGGACACCTACCATCTCCTCGGGCGCATTGCGGCGGTGGACGGGGATTTGCCGCAGGCGGAGGAATTCTATCTCCAGGCAATTGAGGACGACCCGAACCACATCCCCTCCATCGTGGACCTGGGCACGCTCTACCTCCATGTCGGCCACTACGCGGACGTGCGCAGGCAGTGGGAGCTGGCCCTCGAGAAGCTGCCCAGCAACGTGGACGTGTTGAACCGCCTCGGCAACCTATCCCTGGACGAAGGAAAGCCGGCGGAAGCGCGCCACCACTTCAAGCGCGCCATGGAGGTTATCCCCAACGCCGAAGCCCTGCAGGGCATGGCCCTGGCCTGCGTCGAGCTTGGATATCCCGACCAGGCCGTCCAGTACATGGAGCGCGCCATGGAGCTCGAGCCCAACCGCTATGAGCTTCACTACAACATGGCCAAGCTGGCTCTCCGCATGGGCCACCAAGACAGCGCCGCCCAGCATTTCTCGCTATTTATCAAAAACGCCCCTCCCGACATGCCGGCGGTTCGCGAAGCAAAAGACTTCCTGGCCAAATACTCGCCCCCTGCGAGCTAAGCCGTGGCAACGGTCCGATTCGGCCAGTATCCGCCCCGGATGATGGAGCACTTTACGAATCCCCGCAACATCGGCGTGCTCGAAAACCCTTCGGCGTCCGCAGAGGCGCGCAACGATTCGTGCGGTGACGTGATGAAGCTCTACCTTCGCGTCGAGGACGGCGTGGTGGCGGCCGCGTGCTTCAAGACACTCGGCTGCGCCGCGGCCATCGCCGCCTCGAGCGCGCTCACCGAAATGCTGAAGCACAGGACGCTTCGGGAAGCGCGCGCCCTCACGAAGGAGCGGCTGAACGACGCGCTGGGGGGCCTGCCGCCCGTCAAGCACCACGCGCTCGACCTGGCCCTCGACGCGCTCGGCGCGGCGCTCCGGCAGGTCGTTTAAAACGAACGCGGGCGGGGATATTCCTTACGGTTCCGGGGGCGGAGATTCGCCTGCCCCAACGCTCGAAGCGGCAACCTCGTCACGTAGCGCCTGCCGAAGCCACCGGAGGCGCGCCTCGAGCAGGAGGCGCTTTTCCAAAAGCGCTTCCGGGAGAGCCCGGGGCGTCGAGAGAAACGGACCCAGCTCGTCTCGAAGCGCCCGCGCTTTTCGGCGCTCGACAGCTTCGAAGGCTTCCTTGAGCAGGGCTTTTCCTCCCTCTGCAGCGCCATGGAGGACAGGTGTTTCGCGGGCCGCCGGAGCCGCAGGGCAGAGGGCGACGAGCGTCTCCGCAAGCGCTTCGTACGACGAAAGGCACGAGGGAAGAAAGTAGCCGCGCTCCTGGACGCCTTCCAAAAGCCCGGCGGTGCTTTCCGAAATTTTCAGGGCCGCGCGGTAATGGGCGGCAGCTTCTGAAAAATTTCCGCTCCGGCCCCCCCCGGGCCCGGACGAGGCGGCAAGCCCGTCAAGCTTGTCCTGGCGGACACGCCAGGGGTCGGTAGGACGGGCAAGCCCCGACTCGCCGAGGGCAAGCTCACCGAGCAGATGGTGCGATATCCGGGCCGAATCCAACGCCCGGATGCGCTGCGCGAGGGCCAGGGCTTCCTGCGAGGAGCGAAAAGCCGCGTCGCGGTCGCCCTGTTTCCGCTCAAGGAAGGCACGGTTCTGCAACGCGGAGACAAGAGCCTGAGAATTTCTGGTTTCCCGGGCCATTGCCTCGGCGCGACCAGCGAGGGCCGACATCTCCTCTGCATCCGCGTCACCGCGTACGGCGAGCGCGGAGAAGATGCCTCGAAGTGATGCTTCGGCGTCGCGCTTGTTTCCGAGGGCCTCGGCAATGTCCAGAGCGTCACGGAAGCGCCGCTCCGCCTCCTCGGGGTCGCCGCGCTTGAGCGCGAGCCGGCCCAGTTGGCCGTACACGAGCGCCTCGCTGCTCCGGTCGCCGAGCCGCTCCGCGGCGCGGAGCGAGCTAAGGTAGTACTCCTCCGCGCGCTCCGTGCCGCCCCACGCGGCGTGGAAGGAGCCCAGGCTCGCAAGCGTGTGCGCCACGCCCCACGGCTCCCCGGACGATTCGTACAGACGCAGCGCCTCACGGTGCACCCTGCGCGCACGCTCGAAGTCGCCGAGGCTTTTGTAGGCCATGCCCATCATGTTGAGAGTCGAAGCGGCGTTGGGAAGCTCGCCCAGCGCGCGAAAGCTCTCAACGGCGCGGCGCTGGTACGCCAGGGCGCGCTCGAGGTCGCCCAGATTCGTGTAGGCGACGCCGACGTTCGCGCACGACAACGCGGCGTCCTTTCGGTCGCCGAGCTTTTCCTGGAGCGCAAGGGTGCGCTCGTTCAGGCGGATCGCCTCGACGTAACGCCCCCTTTGATGCTCAATGCGGACCAAGTTGTTCAGTACATGAAGTATGCCCTTGGATTCTTCGAGGCCCTCTCGAATCGCGAGCGCTTCTTCAAACCGCTCTTTGGCCTTCGAGAGATCACCGAGCCGAAGGTGGACAATGCCCTCATCGTTCAGGGCATGCGCCTGCGAATCGAGCTCGCCCGCGGCCCGGAAGGCTTCCGCCGCTTGCCGGTAGGCCTCGACGGCTTCGAGGGGGCGTCTCTTCTCGTGGAGAATCGCCAGTCCGTACCATGCGCCGCCGCTCGGGCGGTGGGCAACTCTGCGCTCGAAATACTGGATTCCCAGGTCGGGCCGCTTCCCGAGGATAAAAACCTGGGCGAACACCATGGCCGCTATCGCGCGGTTCGGCGCACTCTCGAACACGGGCCGCAGCAGGCCAATCGCCTCGTCGTAGCGCTCAATTTTGAGGAGTATAAGCCCGAGCCCAAGATCGGGATGGGAGCGGGGAAACAGGGGATGAACCTGCTCCTTGAGGAACGCCTCGCCAATCTGCCACACGTCGAAGCCGTCCGCCCGGGCCCACGTATCCATGGCCTCGACCCAGTCGATATAGAGCACCATGTTTTCCGGGGCCGCAAGCAGGGCTTCTTCCGCTTTCGTCACGACCTCCACCGTGGAGAGGCTTTTTTTGACCGACGGAGAAGCAGGCTCGGCCGCAGCGAAAGAAACTCCCATCAAACAGACATTGACGGCAAGCCCCGCCGCGACGCGGGATGTCAGGCGCCTGCCGACCGCACTGAAATTTTCCATGGCAACCCACCATTATACCGTTTCTTTTTCATGGGAGCGGGGACAGAAGAAGAGAGGGAAATCCTCAGCCTCTGGCTCCCGGCTTCTGGCGACTGCCTGTCGCCAGCGTGCCCCGACTGAAGTGGAGGGCGGGTATCAGTAAGCCGCGAAACTTTCGTTCCTTCAGCTTACGTGAAAGCGGAATTGGATGACGTCGCCGTCCTGGACGACGTAATCGCGCCCTTCGGCGTGCAGCAGGCCGCGGGTTCGGGCTTCCGCGAACGAGGCCGTCTCAAACAGGGATGCGCAGGAAACGGTTTCGGCGCGGATGAAGCCCTTCGCGAAGTCGGAATGAACCTTGGCCGCCGCCTCGATCGCCGTCGCCCCGCGAGGCAGCCACCAAGCCCGAGCCTCCTTCTCGTTCGCCGTATAGAAGACCAGGAGGCGAAGGAGCGCCGCAAGCGCCCCCGTAACGCGCGGGCGGCACGGCTCGCGGATTTTCAGCTCTTCCGCGAAAGGACGCGCCTCCTCCTCGCCCAATTGGGACATCTCGAACTCGATCTGGCACGACGCCCAGGCGAGCGCCGCGTTCGCACCGAGCGCCGCGCCAAGCTTTCCCTGAAGCTCGTTCATCGCCTCCTCGGCGCGCGGGGCCTCCGACTCGTCGACGTTCACAAGATGCAGGACGGGCTTCTGGCTCAGAAACGCGTAGCCGCGCAGGACATCCTCCTCGCTGCGGTCGAGCGCCGCCGCACGGAGCGGCGTCTCGGCTTCAAGCGCCTGGTGGCACTTTTCAAGAACTCGCCGCTCCTTTTCCTGCTCCGGGCTCTTGGCCTTCTTGAGAAGGGCGTTGAGCCTCTTCAGCGAGCTTTCGACCGTGGATAGGTCGCCGAGAAGAAGCTCGGCTTCCACGTTTCGAATGTCGCGCGCCGCGTCCAGCGAGTCCTCGACATGCGGAATCTCGGCGTCCTCGAAGGCGCGGACCACATGGAGGAGGGCGTCGGAGCCGCGGAGCTCGGCAAGCTCCAGCGCTTTTCGCATCGCTTCGCCGCCGCGGCTCCCGGCCAGGTCCACGACCTCGACCGCCAAGGGCACCGCCTTCTTCGATCCCGCGATGCCCGCCACGCGCTCCAGGTGCGGGTCGGGAATGGCGACGCTGGCCAGGTGGTGGCGGCGCTCCGTGGAGAATTTTCCCGCTTCCGCCGTCTGGCCGGTCAGGAGATTGAACAAAAGAGTCTTTCCGGTCTTCGGGTAGCCGAGGATTCCGACGCGAAAGCTCATGGCGCGTGCTCTCGTAGAATGCACCGACGCGGCAGCACGCGGCACTTGGCCAAGACCCAGAGCGCCTGGACGCCGTCGCGCCATCCGATGGTTTTCTCATGACCCTGGGTCAGGGCGCGGTAACGCACAGGCGTTTCCTCGATGCGCCTCCCCGCCCGCAAGAGCTTCGCCGTCACTTCGGCTTCGAATTCAAACCGTCTGGCACGAAGGCGCAGCCCCAGGATGGCCTCCCGGCGAAAGGCCTTAAGCCCCGACTCGACGTCGGTGAGGCGCGCGCCGTAGAGGATATTCAACGTCAGGGTAAGCAAGCGATTGGCCGCGTAGTTGAGCCACGGCACGCTCGACCCTGCGTCCGCCAAAAAGCGCGAACCGTTGACCGCATCCGCTCGGCCCTCCACAAGCGGGGCAACGACGGCGGGCAAGTCGTCGGGATCCAACTCCCCGTCGGCGTCTATCATGACCACAATGCCGCCCCGGGCCTGCGCAATAGCGGTCCGAACCGCGGTCCCCTTTCCGCGGTTCGAGTCATGACTCAGCAGCCGCACGCCGGCGTGCCGCTCGGCCACTCGCTCCACCTCGGCGCGCGTTTCGTCGGTCGAGCCGTCGTCCACAACGAGAATCTCCTTTTCCGGACAGGCCGTCTCCAAAGCAAGAAGTTTTTCCAGGACGGACCCAACGGCGCGGGCTTCGTTGTAAACGGGCACCACGATCGAAAGGCGCAAGGCAGGGTCACCGTACGCCGGCTTGCCCTTCCTGGCGTTTCAGCCCTTCCTCGAATGCCGCGCGCAGGGAAGCGGCCGAAGCGTAGCGCTCCGCGGGATTCTTGCGCAACACCTTGGCGATGACCTCGTCGAGCCAGGCGGGGAATTGGGGCACGAACGACGCGAGCGGAGGGGGCATTTTTTCGATCTGCCTCATAACGACGGCCTCGACCGTTTCTCCCTCAAAAGGTTCGCGGCCGCCGAACATGTAATAGAAAACAATTCCGAGGGAATATAGGTCGCTTCGAACGTCCACCGCCTTGCCCAGAATCTGCTCCGGCGACATGTACTTGGGCGAGCCGATGAGCTGGCCCGTGGCCGTGAGCTCCTTGCCCTCGCCGCCCGCCCGCGCGATGCCGAAGTCCAAAATTTTCGGCGTCCCGTCGGCCGTGACGACGATGTTCTGGGGCTTGAGGTCGCGGTGGATGATTTTGTGGCGATGCGCCTGCTCGAGGCCGTCGCAAATCTGGACGGCCAGTTGAGCGCCGGCAGGCGCGGCGAAAGGCCCGCGCCGCTTGACATGGTCGAACAGGTTCTCGGCGTCGAGGTATTCCATCGTGAGAAACTCGTGGTCCTCCCAGCGCCCGATGTCGTGGACCCGCACCACGTTGGGATGCGTGATTTTGCGCAGAAGCTTAATTTCCCGCAGGAAGCGCTCCCGCGCCTCGGTGTCGCGCATTAAATCGCTGTGCAGGGACTTCAGCGCAATCTCCTCGCCGAGCTCGCGATCGAGCGCCTTGTAGACCTTTCCCATGCCGCCGGTGCCGAGTTCCTCGAGAATTTCATAGCGGGACGATATGACGACGCCCGGCATGATTCCCGCCTCCGAGAACACTCTCAAAAACTCCTGCGCCGTGCGGGGGCGCGCCTCGGGGCGGGGCGCAAGCGCCTTCCCGATGAGCTCGCAGAGCAACGGAGAGAGTCCCGCGGGCAGAGACAGCTTTCCCTTTTCCGGAAGTTTTCCCGCAAGCATCTCGTGCAGGACGAGGGCAAACTGATAGAGGTCGCTTTCCTTCGAGGGGGCGCGCCCCTGCGCGGCCTCGGGAGGCTCGTAGGCGGCCGGTACAGCGCCCAGCGCGAACTCCGAAACCTTCACCTCGTTCTCGCCCGAGATAATGATGCATTCCGGCCGAAGGGCGCCGTGGACGACGTCCTTCGAGTGCGCGCATTCCAGGGCGCGTCCGATCTGCGTTCCGATCACCATGCCGGTCGCGGGCGGCATCGACTTGCGCGTGGCGAGAATCTGCCGCAGGCTCGTGCCGCTCAGGTACTCGTGAAAAAGAAAGAGACTTTCATCCTGGGTGGCGGTATCGTAGAGGCTGACGATGTTGGGATGCGAGAGCGCCGCCACCTCGCGCAGGCGATCCTCGTAGCCGGGCCACTGCTGCACCACCTCGGCCATGTCGTACCGGCGGATGGCCACCACCCGGCCCAGGCTCGAGTCCCATCCCTTGTAGGTCGTCTCATCCAGCGCGTCGGTAATCTCGTAGCGGCCGGAGAAGGTCAGCGAGACCTGCTTGCGGCTCACGGAGAGCGTCTCCTCGGGCACCGGCACCTCCGCCTCCCTTTTTCCGAGCGCCTCGAGACGGGCCTCCACGTCGGCGTAGCCGTACTGGACGGAAAGGATGCGGTTATAGATCTCGCGCGACTTGGCGAATTTTTTCATCTCCTCGAGGCAGATGGCCAGGCGGTAGTACTTGTCCACCGTGTCCACCCCGAGCGGGCTACGCCCGATGGCCTCCTTGAACTTTTCGAGGGCGAGCTCGAAGCGTCCCGTTTTCGTGAAAAGCTGGGCCAGATAAAAGGCCGCGTCCTGGTAGCCGGGCGACTCGGGCGGAACCGACTGGAGCGCCTCGATGGCCTTCCGCTCGTTTTGAAGGGCCAGATACAGCTTGGCGGCTTCAAGCGGCTTTTTCCCCTTTAGATACGCGCTGGCGGCCTCTTCCTTGTTGCCGTGACGCTCGAAGCACTGCGCGGCATGGGCGAAGTTTCCGCCCTTTGCAAAGAGGACGGCTGCCTGCGCGAAGTCGTCGGCCTGCGCAAAGAGTTCGGCCGCGCGCAGAGGGTCGCTTTTCCGAAGGTAAATCTCCGCGGCGCGCTCGTATTCCCCGATCTCCTCGTAGCAGTCCGCCGCGCGGAAGGGAAGGCTGCCCTTCTCGAACATCTGCCCGGCGCGCTCGTACTCGCCCGCCTGAAGCAGGGCGTCGCCGTAGGCTTCGGCCTCTGCGGGGGGAGCGGGAAACGTGCCGATGAGCTCGGCTGCTTTTTCCCATTCCCGCAGGTCGTAGTAAATCCTGACGGCGCGCTGGGGATTGCCCGCCTGCGCATGGGCCCGCGCGGCTTCCTCCTTCATGCCCGCGCGCTCAAAGCACGTCGCGGCCTGGAAGGGGCGCCCCTTGTCCCTATAGTAGCGGCCGCAATAGCCCGCGTATTTCCGAATCTGCGCTCCGTAGTCGTCGAGGGAGACGGAGTCGCGGGTCATCTGCTCCAGGAGTTCTTCGAGAAGGGGCACCGCCTGGTCGGGGAGATTCCCCTTGACCAGGGCGGCCGCCGCCAGGTCCTTGCGCCGCGCCTGGACCCAGATGGCGGCGGCGCGTTCGAACTGGCCGTTTTTTTCCAAAAGCCGCGCCGCGTGCCCCAGTTCCTTCGACTGCATGAAGCACTCCACGGCCTGCGAGAAGCGGCCCATTTTCGCGTACAGGTCACCCGCGGCGCGGTAGTTTCTGTCCTTGATAAAAAGCTGCACGGCGTAGGCGTTGTCGCCCATCTGCATGGCCAGTCGCGCGGCCTGGTCGAGGAGCCCCGCGCGAATGTACATGCTCAACGCCTTTTTATACTTGCCCGCGCGAAGGTAAATGTCGGCGGCCCGGCCGTAGTTGCCGGAGAAACGCGCGCGGAATGCCTCCCAGCTTTTCGCCAACGCCGTCCCCCGCCTCAGGCTCCCATGATGAAATAACCCGCGTCCACGGCAGGCACCCGCCCCGTGATGCCGCCGGCATGAGGGCTCGACAAAAAGAGCGCCCCGTGCGCCGCCTCTACGTGGGTGATGCCGCGCCGCAGGGGAGCACGCCTATCAGAGTGGTTTTCAATCATGTGCGTAAAGCCTGGAAGCGTACAGCCGTATTGTAGCAAAAGCCGCATGGGGCGGCAATACGCCGCGCATGACCGGCCCGCGCGCCGGGTTGCCTTCCCATAAGCGTTCTTTTATACTTGCCGCTAACGGAGCCTGCGCACGATGACAGAAAACCTGAGCTTCGCCAAAAGCCTCTTTCTGGGACGCGTTCCCGAAGACGAGATCTTTCCCTTCCCCGAGCTCCGCGAGGACGAGCGCGAGAGCCTTCCCGTGCTCCTCGAGTCCCTGAGAAAATTTCTCGGCGAGAAGGTGGACGCCGTCCGCATCGACAGGGAAAAGACCGTCCCCGAGGAAGTGCGCCGGGGCCTCGGCGAGCTCGGAATCCTCGGAATGACGTTTCCCGAGGAATTCGGCGGCTTCGGCATGTCCCAGACGGCCTTCTGCCGGGTGTGCGAGGAGCTCGCCACGACGTGCGCCTCGACGGGAATCTTCGTGGGCGGGCACAGCTCGATCGGCTCCAAGGCGCTCGTCCTTTACGGCACGAAAGAACAGAAGGAGAAATTTCTTCCCAAGCTGGCTACCGGCGAATGGGTCGCGTGCTACGCGCTCACCGAGCCCGAGGCGGGAAGCGACGCCATGAGCATGCGCACGACGGCCCGTCTCTCGGACGACAAAACCCACTACGTGCTCAACGGCTCCAAGCAATGGATTACGAACGGCGCATGGGCCGACGTGTTCACCATATTCGCGCGCGTGGAGGGCGAGGGTGCCGACGGCCGCATCGGCTGCCTGATTCTCACCAAAGACATGGAAGGGCTCGTCGTCGGCAAGAACGAGGACAAGCTCGGCCTCAGGGGGTCGTGCACGACCTCTCTCACGTTCGAAGACGTCCGCGTGCCCGTGGAAAACCTCGTCGGCCGGGTGGGCGAAGGCTTCAAGATCGCCCTCGACGTCCTCACCTACGGCCGCATGAGCCTCGGGGCAAGCTGCATCGGCGCGGCGCGGCGCATGATCCGGGAGGCGGCCCTGCACGCCGCGCAGCGCAAGCAGTTCGGACGCCCCATCGCCGAGTTCGAGATGATCCAGGAAAAACTCTGGCGCATGGCGATGGGCGTGTACGTGCTCGAAAGCGCCGTCTACCTCACGTCGGGGCTCTGTGACGGGGGAGCGGAGGATTTCCAGATGGAGTCCGCCGTGTGCAAGACCTACGGCTCGGAGGCGCTCTGGGACGTCATCAACGACGCCGTGCAGACCGTCGGCGGAAACGGCTACATGACGGAATATCCCTACGAGCGGTTCCTCCGCGACGCCCGGATCAACCTGATTTTCGAGGGAACGAACGAGATCCAGCGGCTCCTGATCGCCACCCTGGGGCTGCAGGAAGTGCGCAGGGCCGTCCGCAGGGCCTCGAAGGGCGCGGAAACGAGCGGCGCGGGCGGGAAAACCGCGGCCCTGTCAAAGCCGCACGCCGCGCTCCGTGACGAGGCCGGCGTCGTGGCGGAATTCGCGGAGGTGCTGGCGAAAAAGAGCGAAGCCCTGGTTCAGCGCCTCGGAAAGGAGATCCGCGAGCGTGAAATCCTTCAGGAACGCTTCGCCGATATGCTCATCGACCTCTACTGCCTCTCAGCGACGCTGTCGCGCGTGACGCGCTCCGTCGAGCAAAAGGGCGAAAAGGAGGCCGCCGATGAGATTCTCATCGCCAAGACGTTCGCGCGCGAGGCGCGGCACCGGTTTCTACGAAACGCCGCCGCCCTCGACGAGCATGACGACGAGTCCCGCCTCAACGTGGCGCGCCGCGTGGTGGACGCCGCCGACTATCCCTGGAGTCACGTGAGATGAGCCGCGACAAGAAGCACGAGAAACGCGTCATCTCCACCCCGGAAGCGCCCGCCGCCATCGGCCCCTATTCTCAAGCGGTCGAGGTCGGCTGCTTCGTGTTCCTATCGGGCCAGATCCCGCTCGACCCGGCGACCGGAGAGCTCGTCTCGGGAGGCATTAAAGACGAGACGCGCCGCGTGATGGAGAACCTGAAGGCGGTGCTCGCCGCGGCGGGGCTCACGTTCGCCGACGTCGTCAAGACGACGATCTACGTGACCGACATTGGCGATTTCGCCGCGGTGAACGAGGTCTACGGCTCCTACTTCAAGGAGGAGCCGCCCGTGCGCGCCACGGTGCAGGTCGCGGCGCTTCCGAAGGGGGCGAGAGTCGAGATTGACGCGGTGGCGCTGCGGGGAGGGAAGTAGCTTAGAAGACAGCGTTTGCTATTAAGCAGCTGATTTCCTCTTCCATCGTCAGCTACTCACCACCCCGAATTTTTTCCCCACCTTCACGAACGCCCCGACGGCGCGGTCGAGGTGCTCCTTTTCATGCGCGGCGGATATCTGCACCCGGATGCGCGCAGCGCCGCGCGGCACCACCGGGTAGGAGAATCCGATGACGTAGATGCCCTCTTCGAGAAGCGCCGCCGCCATGTCCTGCGCGAGCTTCGCGTCCCCTCCCTCGTAGGTATTTTGAAATTCCCCCAGCATGACGGGCACGATGGGGTGCACGCCCTCGCGGACGGGAAAGCCCGCGTCGGTCATGGCCCGGCGAAATATTTTCGTGTTCTCCTCGAGCTTGTCACGAAGGGCGGTCGACTCCCGCAGCAAATCCACGACCTCGATGGAGGCGGCAACGAGCGCCGGGGCCAGGGTGTTCGAGAAAAGGTAGGGGCGCGAGCGCTGGCGGAGAAGCGAGATGATTTCCCTGCGCCCCGTCGTGAAGCCGCCCGAGGCGCCCCCCATGGCCTTCCCCAACGTGCTCGTGAGAACGTCGACGCGCCCCTCGACACCGCAGAGCTCGGGCGTGCCGCGCCCGTGCTCACCCATGAAGCCCGTCGCGTGCGAATCGTCCACCATGACGAGCGCGCCGTATTTTTCCGCCAGGTCGCACACGTCCTTCAGCAACGCCACGTCGCCGTCCATCGAGAAAACGCCGTCCGTGGCCACGAGGCGCGTGCGCTTATTGCGGGTCTCCTTGAGGTGGCGCTCGAGGTCGTCCATGTCGAGGTGCTTGAAGCGGCGGCGCTCGGCCTTGCAGAGGCGAATGCCGTCGATGATGGAGGCATGGTTCAGCGCGTCCGAGATGACGGCGTCCTCGGCGCTCAGGAGCGTCTCGAAGAGCCCGCCGTTCGCGTCGAAGCAGGACGTGTAGAGAATCGTGTCGTCGGTCCGCAAAAATTCCGAGAGTCGCTCTTCGAGCGTCTTGTGCATATCCTGCGTGCCGCAGATGAAGCGCACCGACGCGAGGCCGAGTCCGTGCGACGCGAGGCCGCGCTCCGCGGCGGCGAGGAGGCGCGGGTGGTTGGCAAGCCCGAGGTAATTGTTCGCGCAGAAGTTGAGAACCTCGCGCTCGCCCTCGGGTGTCTCGACGCGAATTCCGGCCCCCTGCGGCGAGGTAAGGACGCGCTCCTCCTTCCAGAGGCCCCCGGAGCGGATTTCCCTCAGGGTTTCCTGCAATCTGTCTTCGACTTTTTCCTCGAGCATCGCTCTTCCTTCCTTCTGAATTCCCCGAACTCCCTGAACTCTCTCTACGGCTTCCCTCCCGGATAGACCACGACCTTGAGCGAGCGGCCGTCGTTGAAGGTCTCCATGGCCTCGAGAAATTTCTCCAGCCCCTCGAACTCGCCCGTCACGACGTGCTCGACGCGCAGGCCGCCCTCGAAAAGCGCGAGCATCCGGTGCCATGTCTCGAACATCCTGCGCCCCACGATCCCCTTGAGCGTGAGCCCCCGCCAGATGACGTCGCTGTAATAGCGCCCGATCGTGACGCGCGGGTCCTTGGGAAGCCCCAGGAGCGCGGCGACGCCCCCCGGGCGCAGCATGCGGAAGCCGTCGTTGATGGCCCGCGGGTCGCCGGACATCTCCCACAGGAGGTCCGTGCCGCCGCCCGTCGACTCGCGGATCGCGGCCACGGCCTCGTCGCCCCCCTGCGACGTGTCGTAGATGTACACGTGCTCCGCGCCGGTGGATTTCTTCCACTCGCGCGCCCTCTCGAGGGCGAACGGAGCAATTTCCGTGATGTGAACGGCGCCCGCGCCGCCCATGTGGGCGATGGAGGCCGCCATCGCGCCGATGGGGCCGTAGCCGGTGACGGCGACGCTCCGCCCCGTGAAGGGAAACTCGAATGCCACGTGTACGGCGTTTCCGAGGGCGTCGAGAAAGGCTCCCACGCGCGGCGGGATCAGAGTCCGGTCGAGCTTCAGGACGTTGCGCGCCGGCACCTTGACGTACTCGGCAAAGCACCCGTCGTCGTGAATGCCCAATATCTTGGTTTCCTGGCAGACGTGTCCCTGCCCCGTGCGGCAGAGATAGCAGCTGCCGCAGGTGACGTGCATCTCGGCGGACACGTAGTCGCCGACCGCGAGATGCTTCTTCACGTGTGGGCCCAGCTCGGCCACCTCACCGCAGAACTCATGGCCGTAGACACGGGGCGGCTTGATGTACTCGTCCATTCCGCCGGTCCAGTTGTAGATGTGGCGGTCGGAGCCGCAGAGGCCGCTCGCAAGCACCTTCACGACCACCTCACCCCTTCCGGGCTTCGGGGCGGGCACGTCGCGCAACTCGGTGCCTTCCCGTCCCCCGACGGGCTTGGCCTTGACGATCGCCTTCATCTGCTGAAACACTCCAATACTTTCCGCCCCCCCCCTGAGCGTACTGAACTCTCTGAACCCCTTGAAACCCCTCCCTAGAACCGCTTGATCCGCTCGACCACGCCGTCGCGCAGGAAGACGAGCACGGACGAGTGGTCGGAAAATTCGTAGAACCATTTTTCCACGACGACGTCGCCCTCGAACGAGACGTCGCGCTCAAGCGGCTCCCCGAACTGCTCGACAAGCTCCTGCTTGCTCATCCCGGTGGCAAGCGTCGGCCCGTCCACGATTCCTTCCGATTCGTCGCCGGCCGGCTGCTCGTCGGCTTCCGAAGGCGCCGCGTCGTCAGAAGAAGGCGGCGGCGGGGGGCGGCGCTCCGTCTCGGCGGGCTCCGGAGCTTCCTGGGTTGCAGGCGCGGCATCGTCAAAAGAAGGCGGCGGGGGGCGGCGCTCCGTCTCGGCAGGCTCCGGTGCTTCTTGGGGTGCAGGAGCGGGTGTGGTGGGCCGCTTCACGACGTAGGCGGGCGCGGGCTCAGCAGGCGGCTCGACGAACTCAAACAACTCCTCGAACAAACCCGTCAAACGCTCGACGCTCCGATACGCGCCGGGCGTCTCTCCCTTCGCGGGGCGGACGATGAGGCCCAGCGCGCGCGGGTCGGGTTTTTTGCCGGGCTCCCGGAGCACGAAGCGAATTTTTTCAGAGCCGACGCTCACCTCGTCCATGCGGACAACGCTTCCAGCGCGCGGGCCTTCACCCACTATGGCGGCTCGGCGCTCGATTTCGGCGAAATCCACAACGCCTCCCCTGATGACAAGGTTGCCGCGCGGCAAATCCACGCGCGGCACGACATGCTGTCCCTGGAACGCGGACACCACCTCGTTCGAGGCAGCGGATTCCGCCCCCTTATCCTTCTTGCCGAACCTAACCTCTCCCCAAACCGCGCCCGCCCCAAGCGCGGCCAGCAGCATGATGACGGCGGCAGCCGTCGCCGCCCGCCTTCCGCGGTCATTCGTAAATTCACTCCCGTTGCAGAGAAAACTTGAAATCTTCCAATAATTATTCATGGTTCACCGTGACGATCCTGATTTCCATGTTTTGAAGGAACGCAATAAACTCGCTCATAAACGCGGGGTCGATACCCTCGTCGAGCGCAGAGTCCGTGAACTTCAAATGCGTGGGATCGAGGAGCGTTTCGTCGAACATCGCATCGAGGGCATGCCACTTGTTTTCGACGAAAGCCTCCGTCCACATGTGGTAGCCGAACGCGCCGAGCACGGGCGAGTAGACGAGCCCCGCGGCCACGCGCGATGGAATGTCCACGGCGCGAAGCATGGCCGCAAGGAGCACGGCATGCTCGGTGCAGTCGCCGCGCGGATTCTCGAACACGTCCTTCGCGGAAGCGAAGCCCACTCCCAGGTCCTTCTTTTCGATACGGCGGTAGACCCAGTGCGTGAGCGCCGAGGCCTTCTCCCAGGGTCTCCTCTGGTCGCGCGTGACCTCGGCCGCGACTTTGCGCAGCGCCTCGTCGTCCGACTGAAGGTGAGGGTTCGGAGATAGGTATTTTTCCTCTGGCGGCGCCGACTCTTCCCCACGCGCCCGGGGTGGCGCTTCGGGGCGCTTCACCTCGAGCGTGAGAACCGAGCCCTTCCGGACGCGCACGGTCTGCCGGCCGTCCGGGGGAAAGGAGGGAATCTTTTCCGGGTCGCGAAAGCCGATGCGGTAGACGATGCGCGTGGCGTTGAGCGGGTTCTTCACGGGCACGTCGGGCACAAGGAGCGTCTGCGCGAGCACCTCGGCGGGCCCCGTGGGGGACATCGCGCGCTCCTTCGTGGTCCGTACCGCCTCGACCGTAGCGAGCCCCCCCATCGGAAGGAGCATCTTGTGTATACGACCCTCCTTGTCCACCCAAGCGTAGGAGACGACGCCGGGCAGAATGTCCTGCTCCACGCGCACACGCAGAAGACGCTTGCGCGCGCCCAAAAGCGAAACCTCTTCCTCTTCCTCCAGCGTGTAAGTCGTCACCATGGCGCGCTGCTGCTCGGGATTGAACACCATGTGGGAGAACGTCTTGCGGCCTTCTCGAAAGCGTTCCCGGAAGCGCCGCATCTCCTCGAAGGGCGAAAGCGTTCCCTCCTGCCAGGGAATCTCGCGCTCGTAGGACTTTCCTGCCGACGTGCCCGTGATGCGCAACACGTCGCCCTTGCGCTCGCCCGCGTAGCGCATCTCCCCGAGCGGGCCCATCTGCATCACGAACGAAAAGGTACGCAGGCCCTTGCCGGGAACTTCCCAGAGCTCCCCTCCCATCGTGACGCGAATCTCCATCTCCATGCGCGAGAGCGCCATCTCCACCCTCGTCCGGCTGCGGATCCACTCCCGCTTCCCTGAGTCGCGCCCCTGCTCGGCCACGGAATGTATGTAGCCCGCGTGCTGGCCGTTCCACGAGAGCGCGTACCAGTCCTCCTCCAGCAGCTCCGAAGGGACAAAGGAAGCCGGCGCCCGGGCGGCGGCAGGGCCGGCGAGGACGAAGACAAGGGCGGGGACGAGCGCCAGGATGAAGGAAAACCGCCGGGAAGGCCGCCCATGCTTCGGCCCAGCCGCTCCGACCAGTCGGCAGACCCGCGGGAAAATTACTCTAAAGATTTCCATTCTCTTTCTTCGGCATGCCGTGCGTACGGTTTCAGAACTACGGCTGAGCCGCTTCAACCGTCACCTCGGCCGCGAGCATCTTGAATTCGTCGAAGACCACTTCGGTCGGCTCTTTGTCAACGCGTCGCCGGAATTCGTAATCCGGTTTATCGACAAAGAACCGCACGAGCGACGAATCTTTCTTGAAGCGCAGAATGATGGGCGCGAGCACCATCTTGAATTCCTTGGGGTCCTGCCGGATGCGGCCCGTAAAAACGTAACCTCCCTTTTCGGTGTCCTTTTGCGCGCTCCACGAGAAGTGGATCTCCGCGTGGCCCGGGTCGATATACCAGTCCTCGAACCAGGCGTCGAGATTCTTGTAGAAATCGCCCATGCGGAGGAACTCGTCCCGGTGCGCCGGCGACCACTCTGATAACGGTGTTCCGTTTTCACGGTAGGTCTTAAACGGATCGCCCTTCACATATTCGAAGATGACCTTCCTGACGGTGTCAATGAAGTCGGGCGTCACGGGCTGTTTCCCCGCGAAATCTTTCATAAACCGCTGCAGAAGCGCCTGGAAAAGCTCTGGGCCGAGGATGCTACGGAGCATGTGGAGAACGTAGGGGCCTTTTTGATACACCTGGGTTTCGTAGCTCGCCCCGGGAGAGTAGATGGAGCCTTGTTCGTAAGGTTTTACGTCAAGGATTCCTCCTCCTCCGTAGCCCCCTACTTTGAGCCACTGCGCCTCAGCGTCCTCGCATAGGGCCTTAAAGCCATTGGTGTTCTCCAAGTAAAGCCCCGACGCATACTCCGCAAATCCCTCGCTCAACCACGCGTCCTGTTCATAGTTGCGCATGCCCGTGATATCCGGCCACCATTCATGACCCAGCTCATGGGCAAGGAAGCCTTCGAGAAATCCGGGATCTATCCATTCAAAGTGGGCAGCAAGTTCTGTTTGACGCAGAAAAGCTTCTCCCGTAAGCTGCACCAGTCCCGGAGGCGCTTGTCCGAACCCCATAAAGAAACCCATTTGAACAATGTCCAATTCCTCGTAGCGAAAGGGCCTTTGAAAAAATTCGTTATAATAGTGAAGCATGTTGCGCGCCTTGTCCAGCATGGCGGGAAGCGCTCGTTGCTGACGGTCAAGCGCATAGACGTAAATAGTGGGATCGCCCCATTTCTTTGCGTATTCCTCTACGTTTATCTCTTCATCCTCTTCCCCTTCCTCCTCTTCCTCGTCGTCATACGCCTCGGCCCGGCTTTTCTCCTCGCCGTATAACTTCCCCGAAAGCATCTGATAGCGTCCGAAAATAATGGCGAAGAAGCTCACCGGCTTATCGAGCCGCGTATGCAGGCACTCGTAATCGGGTTCCTCCTGCCAGCGTTCTACCGTGTGCCCGGAAGCCGCAGCAATAAATTCGAAAGGCACTCTGACTTTGACATCGTAGGTGGCTTCGTTTTCCATGCCGCCTGCTTGGGGGTACCACGGGTAGGTGTTGAGAAGAGTATGCGTGGAGGGCTGGGCTGGTAAGAATTGCAAGAAATCTTGAAGAATTCTTTGCCACTCAACGGGATCGATCGAATCCGGTTTGACGATATTGTCGAGTGGCTTGATAAATTTGGCTTCGTATTCCAAAGTAATGCTGTAATCTTTTTCTATCTCCATGGTTTTTCCCATGTCCACTAAGAGTTCGTCCTTGTCGTGCAAAAAGGGAAGGGAGTTTCCCTCGGCACCCGTGCATTTCTTTATGAGAAAGGCCTTGCGCTTATCGTCTTGCCAATGTGAGAGGAAGTCGAACCTTGCGCAGCGTGCTCCCTCTCTTCGCGGCCGGATACGCATCGTCATCTTATTCTTGAGAAGCAAAGCCGCCTTCTCAACGGTGATGCCCATATCGTAATGAAAAATCTCGACGGTGCGCCTGTCTTCGTGTAGGCGCTCGCGCAGGTTCGCCGTCCAGCCGCCCTCCGCTTGTCGATAGTCTTTCCGGCGATCCCATGACACGCCTCCTTTTTCAATCACTTGCTGGCGTCCATAGGCCGCTTCATAGGAGATGCGCCCCGCACGGCACTCGCGCTCGAAGTCCGGATTAAATAGAAACCGCACCCATTGAAAATCCTTGGTGTTCGCCCGGAATTCGAAATACTCGTTAGTGAAATTGTTCAAATGGCGCCATACCATAGTTCTCACGGGAATCTCCCTCCAGTCCGGAGGGCCCGCTTGCTGCGCAAAAAGCTCCTGCGCGCGCTCGCTGTGCTTTTCGAGAAGCCCGCCTTCCGTAACCGCCGCCACTTCCGAGCCGGGTATCTTGAACTTTCCGGAAAGAAGCTCGTAATTGACCGGCGCCTTAATGTCCGGCGGCACCACAAGGAAGGCTTCCGTAAAAGGCTGGCCCTTGATTCCCTTCCTTGAGGGGTCCTCACTCTCCCGCCCCCAGAGGATATTTCTGAATTGCATGTCTTTGACGGGCTCGGGGATGCGTAGAGTCATCTCCCCCTTGCCCAAGAAAACGGCGGCGTAGAACTGGCCGCCGATCTTGTTTGAAAAGAAAATGATTCCGTCCTCGAGCTTCGCGGAGAAGCTGTCGTGCTCGAGCAGAAAATTCTTGACGGCGAAGCCCTGGGAGGTATCGAGAGAAATTTCGTTGAACTCGCCGTAGAGGCGCTCCAGGTCGCTCTTGGCCCCTTCCTGAGCGGGCGTGGAAAAGGCCGCCAAAACGACGGCGGCGGCAAAAAGGATACCGGTTCGGCAAAGCATGCGTTTGCGAATCATCGTTGTCTCCTTGCTTATGGTGTCTATGTCTAGGAACGGCACGCGACTATGGTAGCCGATGGGACGGGCGTTTTCAACGCATCTTGCCGCGATAAAGCATTAGAAAGAAAATTTTCATCGCAGGGCTTGTTTGCCAGGCCTTTACTCTTTTGCTCCCGGAATCATTATACTACGAGGAGCACGAAACATTCTGCGCTTGCTTGCGAGCCGTGCCCTTATAGGCAAAAAACGTTGCCAACCTTATGAGCAACCGTCAAATGTTTTCCGCTCTCCGCAATGCATCAGGGGAAATCGATCTTTATCAAATGCAGGGGTTCTCCTTTGTAAATATACGTGCGAAGAGGCGTGGCCCTGGATTCGGGCACTGTTTTCTGAAAATGCTCCGCTACCCGAAAAGGCACCAGGAGGAAATCCGGTCGCCAATCCAAGCATTTCTCACGCGAGAGTTTTTCAAGCGAAGCGTCGTGTCGGCCTCTCAGCATACCGGTTAGATAAAATAGATCGGGAGGGGTATCGTAAAGCGCGAAATAGCCTTCACGGTGCAAGGGGTAGTTTAAGCGCGCCAAGGTTACGACGCGACTTAAAGGAGGAATATACATTTTCGCGTCTTGCACGATGGCCTCGGCTTCATGGGCCACCCAAACATGGGTCTGCTTTCTTGCGATGCGATGCGCACCATGGAGAACAGGCGTCAGCGTCACAAACACCGCTAAGGCGACATATCCCAGAGTCCGAAGGCGGCGAGAAGCAACTCTTGCCTCCAAGACATCCGCCAAAAATCGTCCGGCAAACAGATACGCCAGATAGAGGGAGATCTGCGAGAACCGCTGCATATCGAACGAGGTTTGCCCCCACGTGAAAAACGCCGGAACAAGCAACCCGATCCAGCACATCGTATAGATCAGCTGTCGGAATGAATCTCGCCCCGGCCATAAGAAGTATGGGAACAACAGAAACAGAGGGCCGAATTCCAACAACAAAACGCGCCAGAGCGTGGGAGAAAAGGCATGGCCGTATCCCGTGTACGCGGGCACCCCGGGCGGCCATATTATGTTAAAGTGCTTGACCGATTGCATCTCAGGCACCAATTCCCCCGAACCTTGGATCAGCGCGCGGGCGGCGTAAGTGGGCATACCTCCCTGCCCCAGACATAGAAGCAGCGATAGCAGCAAGAACGCCCCCAAAACCACAACCTTCGTAAGAGGCATATGCCCCTTAAGCCAATCCTTCAATCCTACCAAAACGATTGCCGCCCCTGTGATTATGGGCACCTCCTCAGCAAGCAGCCCAAACGAAGCCATAATGCCCACCAGGAGCAAGGCCTGTCCTGCAGGCCAGGGCTTGCGGGTGTCCCAGAATCGATGCAACATCCACAAGAACGTCGGCAGCACTGCATAGGCCATGGCAGGCGCCCGGCGCAGGAATGAATTGGAATAAGAAAGCACGGAAATGGGCCCCAAGACCTCGGGAAGCCACTCCAAAAAAAATCCCGTAAAATACAATAAGCCGCAAATTCCAAGAGGGCCGTATCCGAAAAAATAAAAAAGCAATCCCATAATTTGAGCCTTTCGCCGGGCGGAAAAATAAACTTTCACGAAATTGACCGCCGACAGTACCGCGCCCAACATGATCCACGTTAAGCACAGGTCCTCCACGATGTTTATATCCCAAGACGTCGCGCGAAAGGGAAAGGCCGCGAAAAGTGCGAAGCCATAATGGTAGAAAAGAGAGAGGTCTGGTTGAAAGGGAAACATCGCCGGAAAATTCCCCATGCTAATGGTCGCCAATTGCGCATGGTGGGCCTCTGCATCATGCCTGGTCGTAAAGAAGGCAATCGCCGCAAGGAACCCCACGATGAGAATCCCCGCAAACAGGACCCCGTATTGCTGATTCCTCTTTGCCCCCGTCTTTTCCTGTAGACGGCGCCAAATGGCCCTGGTTTCTTCACGAAATTTTCCAGAAGCCATCCAGGCCAAAGCAAAGACAGCGAATCCCATTGCAGGTGCGGCCCACATGCCGCCTTCCACGCCTATCCCGTAACACAATCCATTAAGCAAAAATACGGATAGCGCGTTTCCAACGGCGACGCTTCCGTAAAGGACAGGAAGATTTTTAGAGTGAACGGGACGGTATGTTAAAACGACCGCCGTGAAGCCAACAAGAAAGATTGAAGAAAAGAACAAAATGAAGTACACCATACCCCTTCCTTTTCACAACCGCTTTTTGACCGCCTCGAGGAGCATCTTCTCTTTGTTCTCGGTTTTTTCTGAAAAAGGCACCTGCAAGCCGTCCGGGGCAAAGCCCCAACCGCGCCGCCTAAACCCGTCAGCGTGCCACGGGCTTTCCCGCAAGATAGACCACCGCCGCGAGAACGGCGGCGCCCACCACGAGGCTCACGTAGACGGGGACGCCTAAGCCAACGGGAAGGTAGCCGATAAAGGCGGCGACGCCCGCGACCGTCAGCGCGTAAGGGATCTGGGTGCGCACGTGGTCAATGTGGTCGCAGCTCGAGGCCATGGAGGACAGGATGGTCGTGTCGGAAATGGGGGAGCAGTGGTCGCCGAACGTGGCGCCCGACAGAATGGCCGCGATGGTGGCATAGAGGATCGGCGCGGCCCTCTCGGGCGAAACGCCCCCCTCTCCGATGAACACGCACGCCATGGGAATAGCCACGGGGAACAAAATGGCCATCGTGCCCCACGAGGTGCCCGTGGCGAACGAGATGCCCGCGGCCAAAAGAAAGACGAGCAGCGGCAGCAGGCTCGGCGGCAGGACGTCGCGGCAGACTTCCACCAGATAGCTTCCCGTCAGCATCTCGCCCTTGCACAAGGCCCCCAACGACCATGCCAGCAGCAGGACGATGACCGCGAGCACCATGGATTTTATACCCGTCACCCACGTCCGCAGCGCCTCTTCCAGGGAAAGAATTCGCTGGGATACCGCCAGCACCACGGCGAGGAGGCCTCCGCCGAACGCCGCCCACAAGAGGACTTTGAATGAATCGGCCGCCCCGAAAATCTCCACAAATCCGACATTCTTTGCCTCGCTTCCCAGCGCCTGGCTGCCGGTGACGTAAAGCCCCACGATGGTAAATAAAATGAGCCCCCCTATAGGAACGGCCGCGTTCACCCAGCGCCGCGGCTTGCCCTCGGGGGCCTCGAGCATGGAAAGCTCCTTGTCGGAAAGCGGCACCGAGCCGGGGCGGAGCACCTCGCCCGTTGCATGGGCGCGCTCCTCGGCGCGGCGCATGGGGCCGAAATCGCGGAGCGTGGCCGCGACCACAAAAACGAAGAAAAGGGTCAGAAGACAGTAGAAGCTGTACGGGATGGAGGCGATGAAGATACCGTACACGTCCGGGGACCTGATTCCCACGCTGGCCAAGGCGCCGTCAATGGATTCCTTGTAGTCCCCGATGAGGCCCAACTCCATGCCGATCCAAAGGGAGATGATGGCCACGCATGCGACGGGGGCGGCCGTGCTGTCCACGATGTAGGAAAGCTTCTCGCGCGAGACGCGCAGGCGGTCGGTGAAGGGGCGCATGGTGTTGCCCACGATGAGGGTGTTCGCGTAGTCGTCGAAGAAGATCAAAAGTCCCAGCACCCACGTCGAAACCTGTCCCGTGCGCACGGAGCGGACGTGCCGCGACACGGCGTCCACGATTCCCTGCGTGCCGCCCGAGCGGCTTACGACCGCCACCATGCCCCCGATCATGAGAGTGAAAAAGATAACGTGGACGTGGCCGGGATCGTGGGCAACGGTGTCGAGCACGTACTTGTCCGCCACACGAAGAAGCGCCCGGAACGGGTCGAACCCCTCCACGAAGAAGGCGCCCAGGTAAATTCCGAACGCGAGGGCCATAATGACCTGGCGGAACGCGATGGCGAGCGCGATCGCCAGAATCGGCGGAAGAAGCGAAACCCAGCCGGGGAGAATCCGCGCCTCAAGCCGCTCGCCCTGCGCCGCGAGTGGGACCCTTGTGACCATCGCCTTTTCGAGCACGGCTTCGCCCTCTGCGAATTTGGCCTGCTCAATGGGAATCCTGACCGCGGGGTTTTCCGGATCGCGCCGATAGAACCCCTCCAGCGCCACCGTTCCCTGGAACGCCCCTTTCTGCATTCCGTCGCGGCGGAGGGCATGGAGCGTTATGGTCGTGGGGGCGCGTCGCAGGAGGAGCGATGGGCTGTGGAGCACGATGCGGGGCGGAGGGCACGTTTGCACCAACGGGGCCGGGGCGGGCGGCTCGGACTCGGCGGGCGCTTCCTCCTGGGCCAGCGCCCACTGAGGAAAAACCCCCAGCGCAGCAAAGGCGAGGACGAGCTTAAAAATCGTCCGCATGACTACCCGAGGCGCCCACGACGCGGGGCCTCGCCGTGCTCAGCTGCTCACGAATCTTGGACGTAAGGTCGTCCGCCACGTCGGTATTCTCCTGCAGAAAGCGCACGGCGTTCCCCCGGCCCTGTCCCAGCCGCGTCTCGCCGTAGGAAAACCAGACGCCTGCCTTTTCCACCAGGCCCAAATCCATTCCAAAGTCAATGATTTCTCCCGCGCGCGAGATGCCCTTCCCGTAAAGAATATCGAACTCCGCCTGCCGAAACGGCGGCGCCAGCTTGTTCTTGACCACCTTGACCGCGGTGCGGTTTCCGACGGTGTCCTGGCCCTCACGAATAAGGCCCTTGCGGCGCACCTCTACGCGAACCGAGGTATAGAACTTGAGGGCGCGGCCGCCCGTCGTCGTCTCCGGATTGCCGAAGAAGACGCCGATCTTTTCCCGTATCTGGTTGATGAAGATGAGGCACGTCTTGGACTTCGAAAAGATGGCGACCAGCTTGCGCATGGCCTGCGACATTAGGCGCGCATGGAGTCCCATGAAGGAGTCTCCCATTTCTCCCTCGAGTTCGGCGCGGGGCACGAGGGCCGCCACGGAATCCACGACGACGATGTCCATCGCGCCGCTCCGCAGGAGCATCTCTGCAATCTCGAGCGCCTGCTCGCCGTGGTCGGGCTGAGAGACGAGGAGCTCGTCCGTGTTGACGCCCAGCGAGCGCGCGTACACGGGGTCGAGCGCATGCTCGGCGTCCACGAACGCGGCGGCACCGCCCGCCTTGTACGCCTCCGCGATGGCGTGGAGGGCAAGCGTGGTTTTCCCGGAACCCTCGGGGCCGTAAATTTCCGCGAGCCTCCCCCGCGGGTAGCCGCCGACTCCCAGCGCATAATCAAGCATCAGCGAGCCCGAGGGGATGCTCGGAACCTCCACGCGCACGTCGTCGCCGAGGCGCATGATGGAGCCTTTGCCGAAGCGCTTCTCAATCTGGGAGACGGTCGTCTCGACAACCTTCTTATGTTTATCGCCCGTCGCGGCCGGCGCGCCGCGCTTTTCCGAAGCTTTCGCCTTTTCGGCTGCGGGGGTGGTCATGTGGGCTCCTTTCGCAGAAGCATGTCCATATACGAGTTTTGCCGATAGAAAAGGGATTATAGCATGAGACGTGGAAGAAGGCTACGGCCGGCCCTACACGTCAAAGAGCACGGTGGCCTTCCAGCTCTTCTTTCTCACCTTTTTGAGCGTGAGCCCATGGTAGGTCACGGCCTTAATGTCGCGCAGGACGGTGTGGCGTTGCGGGTCGAGCGTTTCCCCCCTCACCGAGGCGTGCAGCGTCCGCTCCTCTATGTTATGCACCTCGACGCGGCCTCCCACAAGGCGCTGCGTCTGGTAAAGGTAGTTGAGCTCCTGGAGAAAGCGCACAAAAAGCGCCTCGATGTCGTGTGCGCGGATCGAGAGCTCGACGGTCTGGCGCGTGCGCACGTCGCCGCCCTTGACCAGAAGGGCGTAGAAACCCGCCGCCGCGTTCTCGAAAAGCTTTCTCAGGGTCTGGCCATGCGCTTCCAGACCGATGTCGGCGGTGTGGTCCAACACTCGGTATGGCTTTCTCTCCGCCATAGCGTGCCTCATGATACACATGAGGACACGGCTTGCAAGTTACCCATGGGGCTCCGGCAAGGAAGCAAAAAAAGGGGGAACAAAAGCCCTTGACGGCCTCGGCGGTTTAGGGGAGGAGAGAGGCGGCGGCCGGACTCGAACCGGCGAATGAGGGTTTTGCAGACCCTTGCCTTACCACTTGGCTACGCCGCCTATATACCACTCTATCCGCGCACCGCCGACGTTGTCAATTGCGTTCGGGCCGAGATACCCTCCTCTGGGCGATCCGGGCCGCAAGCAGCACGGCCTCACGCATGCCCCGGTCGTCCGCACGTCCCGTGCCGGCCAGCTCGCAGGCAACGCCGTGGTCGGGCGACGTGCGCACGAAGGGGAGACCGAGCGTGAGGTTCACATAACGGAAAAGCCCCTGGGCCTTGGAGGCGATAAGTCCCTGGTCGTGGTACAAGGCGAAAACCACGTCGAAGTTTCGGGCTTTCGCCTGAAGGAAAATCGTGTCGGGCGCAAAGGGCCCTTCCGCGCGGACGCCGCGGGCGCAGGCTTCTCGGACGGCCGGCGCAACGGTGCGCTCCTCCTCGGCCCCCAATAGCCCGTCCTCGCCGGCGTGGGGATTAAGGCCCGCCACGGCGATGCGCGGCACGCGCCCGAAAAGGCGCGGATATTCCCTGGCGAGAAAAAGAAGGTTCTGCACGAGGCGGCGCTTCGTAACCTGCCGAAGGGCTTCCCGAAGCGGCAGGTGCACCGTATGGAGCGCCACCGCCGGGCCGTGCCGCTTCACGAAAATCATCATGGTGCGCCGCGTTCCCGTCCGGTGCGTGAGATAGTCCGTATGGCCGCTGGTGCGATGCTTCGAGCGGCGGAACGCGGCTTTCGCCATGGGAGCCGTAACCAGCGCGTCGGCCTGCCCGCCGAGCACGAGGGCTGCGGCGGCGTTGAGGGCATGGATCGCCTCGCGGCCCGTTGCGAGGGAAGGCGCCCCCGGACGAAAAGCGAAATTTTTGCCCGTCGGATGGAGCGTGCGGGGGAGCGGCAATTTGAGCCTTCGCGCGTACCGGGCAAAGACCGCGCGGTTGCCGACCAAAATGAGCTTGGCGCGCCTGCAAACGTCGGAGCGGGCGGCCACACGCAACAAAAGCTCGGGCCCGATGCCCGCGGGCTCGCCCATGCTCAGCGCCAGCACGGGCCGGCTCCGACCCCCGGCTTTTCCGTCGGGGGAGGGCAAGCCCCGACTTTGTCGGGGCAAGCGCTTGAGAGCGGCCGGTCCACCCTCCGTAGCAGAGCTACTGCGGAGGACGGGCCTACTGCGCCTCCCGGGGTTGTTTGGCACGCCGCGTGCGCCGCTGCTTCTTGGGTGGCTCGGGTGCCTCCTCGTCGGTGTGCTCCGCCTCCCCGGTGTGCTCCGCCTCATCCTGCACCTCCGCACCGGCGCCGTCCTCGCTTTTGTAGAGGTACTTGATGTTGCGCTTGGGCACAACCAGGTTCGGCTGCCCGTCGCGCACCAGCTTGATGGCGTCGCGGTCGTACCACTCGATGACGCCGTAGAGGGTCTCGCCGTCAAGCAACTGCACCGCCATGAGGGTGCGGCTCTTCATCTGCTTGAGGTAGTAAAAGCTCTCGGCGAAGGTCAGGTCAAAGGGCAGGCGCCGCGGGCGGCTGCTCTGGTGGTGCCGCTGCTGCTGCCCTTGATGGCCTTGGGAACGGGAAAAGGACGCGCTCCCTCCTCTGCCGCCTTGTGTCTGCGCCGGCGGGCGGGGCGGGGGCGGCGGCTCCTCCCTGGCCTGCGTTAAATTGGGGCGAATTAGGCGTCTCGTATTCACGGTATTGCCACGCTCCTTACATCCATGGATGTTTTCTTTTCGCTTGTCGCAGAGGGTCGTCCCACGAACGATCCCCCTCTTTGCGGAAACAGGTTAGCATGGCCGGAGAGAAAAAGTCAAATGGGCGAATTGCCGATGTGCCCCCCCGTTCTCGCAAGTTCGTTCTGAATTTGCCCGATCCCGACGCAGGCGTCGGGTTTTGTCAAGGCAGAATAAAACACCGCACCAGCGGGACGGGGCGAGACGCGCGGAGGAGCGTTACTTCGCGTAGCGGACGGGATCCTCGACGCCCGCCTCGCGGAACCCCTTCAAGCGAAGGCGGCAGGCGTCGCACGCGCCGCAGGCGGCGCCGCGAGGCGCGGGGTCGTAGCAGGAGCGCGTCAGCGAAAAATCCACGCCCAGGCGGAGCCCCAGGCGCACGATTTGCGCCTTGCTCTTCCTCAGAAGCGGCGCGCGGATGCGGAATTTTCCCCTGCCCTCGACGCCCGCCTTGGTGGCGAGGTTCGCCGTGCGCTCGAAGGAGCGAAGGTACGCGGGGCGGCAGTCGGGGTAGCCGCTGTAGTCGACGACGTTCGCGCCGATGAAGATGTCGAACGCCTTGCGCGTCTCGGCGTAGGTGAGCGCGAGCGACAGGAAGACCGTGTTGCGCGCGGGAACGTAGGTGGCGGGAATGCCGCGCGTGCTTTTCCTCCGCCCGGGGACGGCGATATTTCCAGTCAGAGCAGAGCCGCCGAAGGCCCTCAAATTTACGGGAAGCACGAGGTGCTCGCGGACGCCGAGGGCCTTCGCAACGCGGCGCGCCGCACGCAGCTCCGCCGCATGGCGCTGACCGTAGCGGAGCGTTAGGGCGTAAAGGGAAAAACCTTCGCGTTTCGCCGCGGCGGCCGCCACGGCCGAGTCCATGCCACCGGAGATGAGAACGACGGCGGGGGTCACGGCGTGAGAGGAATCCTCAGGAAGGCAGCTTCACATCCGACTTCCGCAGCTTCTCCAGCTCCGCGTCCTCGACGCGGTGCAACACCGTGCGGTGCGGGAACGGGATCTCGATGCCTTCCTCGGCGAAGCGCTTGTCCACGAGCGTGTGCAGGGCGTCCACGGCGGCGAAGCGGTCCCGGTAGTTCCTCACCTTGCCGAGAAGCAGGAAGTTGAGCGACGAGTCGCCGAACTCGATGAAGCGCACCACCGGCTCATCCTCCTTGTCGATGCTTTCCACCTGCCTCGCGCACTCAAGGAGCAGCCGCTTCACCTTGGCCACGTCGCTCCCGTAGGCGACGCCCACCCGCAGGCGGACGGTCTGGACGAAATCGGGGTAGCCGTAGTTGACGAGACGCTCGTTGACGAGGTCCTTGTTGGGAACGATGATGACGTTGTGGTCGAAATTCTTGATCTTGGTCGAGCGGAGCCCGATGTCCACGACGTCCCCGACGGTGCCGTCGGAGAACTCGATGCGGTCGCCGATGCGGAAGGGCTTGTCGAGCATTATCAGGAAGCCGGCGATGATGTTCGCTATCGTGTCCTGCGCCGCCAGGCCCACCGCGAGCGAGCCCACGCCGAGCGACACGACCAGGGAGGCGATGTTGAAGTGGAAATGCTGCAGAACCACCATCGCGCCGGTGAGCGCCACGAAGATGCGCCCGATCTTGTAGAGAAGCGGCAGGAACTTGTCGTCCACCTTCGACTGCGTGCGGCGGGCCAGCTCGGCCGCGTACCAGTCGAGCACCGCACGGAGAAGGCCGTGGGCGAGCATGACGCCCACGACGACGCCGATTACGTAGATGCCCCCCTCGAGGTACTGGACGGCCACGGGGTGAATCCTGTCGCCCAGGCGAAGCACGGCCGCGCGCACGACCAGGAGGACGACGATGAGCATCACGGGCCTGTGCATGACGGCCAGGATGGCGTCGTCGAGCTCGCTCTTGGTTTTCCGAGCTAACCGGGCGACCCAGCGGATCAGGACGAAGTCGAAGAGGCGAGCCGCAGGCCAGGCGAAGAGAACCAGGACGAGCGCCTGAAGGTACGGAGACCGCCAGAGCTCCGCAAAGTCGGCGCTCACTTACTTCTCCTTCCGTCGCGGACGGGCACAAGCTCGGAAGGCTCTTCCTGCCTCGCGACGCGGACCGTCGGCGCAAAGCCGCGCTTCTCGCACGCCCAGTCAGCCGCCTCAAGTGCCCGCGAGGCCTCGTTGTTCTGCTCGCTCAGGTGCGCGAGGAACACGTCGCGGCAGCCCTTGTGGAGAATCGACGAGAGAAGGTGCGCCCCTTGGTCGTTGGAAAGGTGACCGCGGCGGCCGCGTATGCGCTCCTTGAGCCAGGGGTCGTAGGGGCCGTTCTCGAGCATGTCGCGGTCGTGGTTGAACTCGACGACAAGGGCGTGGCAGCGGGAAAGCTCCTCCACGGCCGTGGGCGTGGGCATCCCGATGTCCGTCACGTAGCCCAAGCGCACGCCCGCCGCCTCGATGCGGAACGCGAAGGGGTCGATGGCGTCGTGCGGCACGGGAATGGGCGTCGCGCGGATTCCGCAGACGTCGACCGCCTTCCCCGCCGTAAGCGGCACGCGCGCCTGGACGTACTGAAGGGTCCTGCTGCGCTGCAGAAGCTTCTTGGAGGCGTAAACGGGAACGCGGTGTTTCGCGGCGAACCGCTCCAGGCCGGCGATGTGGTCGGAATGCTCGTGCGTGACGAGGATGCCCGCCACCGAGTCGGGACGGCGGCCGATGGCCTTGATGCGATGCTCGAGCACCCGCGGGCCGAGGCCGGCGTCAATAAGGAGCGCCGCCCCGTCGGGCGCCTCCACCCACGTGGCGTTGCCTCTGCTTCCGCTGGCGAGAACCGAGACTCGAAGCATAATAAGAATTGCCCCCCGTCATCAGTCGGGACGATGCATGATAAAGGAAACGCGAAAAGCAGGCAACTTTTCCGCGGGCCCCGGAGGGGCAGGCTGGCGAGCAAGCCCGCGACGCGTTTCGACGAAACCGAGAACGCTCCATTCCCGACTTCAAGACGGTACTCCCTACGGCAAGAGCCCGGATGACTCGACTCGGGAGGTAGCGCCGACGCAGCGGGTTGTGCTATGATGCACCGCTTTGAACTATAGGAGGATAAAGCCGTGAGCAAATTTTCCGTTTCGAACTTCAGCCAGGAAGACATTCAGATTCACGCCAAGGAAATCGAGGGAGGCGCCGAGCTCGAATTCGTCGGCGAAATCAGCATGCCGGATCCTTCCGACATCCTGTTCTCCTACATGACTCAGGTGCACCAGCAGGCCATGGAGCATGGCTTTTCCGAGGTGCGCCTGGATTTCACGAAACTCGAGTATCTCAATTCCGCCGGCATTCTGCTTTTCCTCAAATGGATCAAAATGATTCAGGACGCATCGCCCGAGCTGCGCTACACGCTGCACATCGTCTACGCGGGAGAGCGGGACTGGCAGCGCGTCGGCATCGTGACGGTGGCCAAGATGGCCGCGGGCGTCGTAAAAACCACAAAGACCTGAACCTTCTTCCAGGGAAATATGATGTTTATACATAGGTTATATACTCCTATGGTTTTTTGACGCGGTGCCGGAAGAAAAAAATTAATTTTTTACAAAAAGACTTGACTTTTTCAAAAAGAGTGTTATTCTGAAAGGCCCTAACAAAAAACGAAAGGGGGTGAATGCAAATGAAAAAGCGAGCGAAAAAGGGCGGGAGCAAAAAGAAGAAGGCAACGAAAGGGCGCGCAACACGAAAGCGCACCAAGAAAAGCGCCGCCAAGAAGAAGACAAAGAAGAAGGCGACAAAGAGAAAGGCAACTAAGAAGAAGGCAACTAAGAAAAGGAAAAGGCGCTAAGCTGCCTTTGGCAAAAAACTGAAAAGGGCGCAGTAAACACTGCGCCTTTTTCTTTTAACTCATTCTCCCGCAAACGCGGCCGCCTCTCTTCCCCCGGCGAGAAGCGGAAAGGGACGCAGCAATCAGAGGAAACGCAGCGCCGCAAGCACGGACGCGGGCGACGAAAGCGCCTTCCTCTTTATCACGGCGACGCGGCCCTCGCGGACGCAGGACGCCAGCCGCTGCGCTTTCAGGTAAGCGAGCACGACGGGCTCCTTCCCCGCAAGCGCCTTGAGCCGGGGAAGAAAAGGCGCGAGCTCGCCCACGGCGCGGAGCGCGAAAAAACGGTAGCGCGACCCGAAGCGGTCCTGGACCGCGGCTTCTTCGAGACGGCCCTCAACGACGCTCGCGTTCGTCAGGGAAAGACGCGCGACGGCCTCCCGCAGAAACGCGGCCCGCTTGGCGCGCGCTTCGAGGAGCGTCACCCGCAGCGCGGGGTGGCGCACGGCGAGCGGGAGCCCCGGAAAGCCCGCTCCGGAGCCTACGTCGAGGAGCGGGCCCGCCAGCGCGAAACCCATCTGCTCCGCGAGGAGCGACTCGACAAACAGGACGCGCGCGATGGCGGCGGGCGTTTTGAGGCCCGTCAGGTTGATGCGCGCGTTCCAGCGCGTGAGAAGAAGATAGAGGGTCTCGAACGCTTCGCGTTCGCGCTCGCCGAGGCGCAGCCTGCGCCGCTTGGCCTCTCGTGCAAGCGCGCGGGGAAATTCCATGCCGCCGCGCTTAGGAAGGATTCTTCAGGGGGGGCGGCGGCTCGGCGAAGGGGTCGCGCGGACGCTTTGCGGTCACCACGACCTCGTCGTGCGGCGCGGGAAGCGTCCGGCCTTGGGGCGCCAGCGCGGAACGTTTTTCCCCGCCGTGGAGGAGCCCGGCCTCCTGTTCTTCGGAGAGGGTCTCGTCCGGCAAGTCGGGCTCGTCCGGCAAGTCGGGCTCGTCCGACGTCTCCCCAGTCGGGCTGGACAGTGAGTCCGCCGGCGAGTCGGAGGACGGGCGTTTCTTCCCTTCGGAAGAAGATTCCTCCTCCGCCGCGGCTTCAATGCGCTCTTCCTTCAATCGCTGGCGCTCGCCCTTGCGGCGCTTCTTGCGTATAAACCACTTCGTCGGGCCGCTCTTTGACACCGCACCCACGATGTCCTCCATGGCCTGATAGAGTGCGGGCTCGTTCAGGAAGGCGCCGGCGCTGCCTTCGCCGCGGTCGAGCTTGTCCAGGATGGAGGCAAGGCTGTGGAGCGTCGCGTGGAAGTTCGCGGCCATCTCGCGCCCCTCCGTGGAGCCCTCGATGAGCGAAGGCAGGAAGCCCTCGTGCTTCTCGAAGGCCTCGCCCACTTCCCGAAGCCCTTTCGAGAAAACCACGAGGTTGTCGAAGAGCTCCTCGCTTTCGGGCGATTCGACGAGCAACTTCCCTGCAAGGTTTTTGCCCTCCTCGGTGGTTGCGAGGATGCGCTCCAGGCGCGCGATGGACGTTTCGAGCTCGCCCGTGATTCGCTCGGCGTAGGCCTCGTCGGTCAGGAAGCGGCCGGCGAGGCCGCGCCCCTCGTGCACGCCGGAGGAAATTCCTTCCCAGTGTTTGACCGTCCGGGTCATCGAATCGACCAGGTCGTGGCCGAAGTCGGGGTCGCTGAAGAGTTTTCCTGCGAGCGTCTCACCGCGCTCGAGTCCCAGAAGAAGCTGCCGGAGCGAGGACGTGATGATGGCGGCGTTCGTGAGAATATCCTCGCTCTGGCGGACGAGCACGTCGTAGTCCACGAGCTCTACGACGCGAATCGCACCGCCCGGCTCGATGGGCTCCGCCCCGGGGTCACGCTCCGAGGAGAGGAACACGTACTTGTCGCCGAGGAGGCCGATGGTTTTAATCTGCGCGACGGTGTCGGTGCGGATGTGCTGCGCGTAGCGCCGCTCGATGGAGAGCACGACGTCGATGCGCTGCTCGATGGGATCGGGCGTCAGCGACACCGACTTGACCGTTCCGATGCGCACGCCGTGGAGCTTCACGGGCGACCCGTCCTGAAGGCCCGCCACGGTGCGGAAGTGCACGGTGTACGTCACGGAGCGCGTAAAGAGCTTCTGGCGCGTTCCCACCGACACGACGGCGAAGGCGAAAATGGCCAGCGCCACGGCGATGAGAGCGCCGACCTTAACCCGCGTGCTGGATGATTCGCTCATAGCCTCCACCTCGCTCGCCGCCCGTTGTGAACTCGAGGAGCGTCGGATCCGCCGCGCGCCGCACCTCGTCGCGCGTTCCCACGAAGGCGATGCGCCCCTCGTGGATGAGCGCGATCCGGTCGCCCACCTTGAAGGCGCTCACCAGGTCGTGCGTTACGACGATGCTCGTCACCCGCAGCACTTTCTGCATGCTCATGATGAGGTCGTTGATCTTGTTAGCGATGATAGGGTCCAGGCCCGTCGTGGGCTCGTCGTACAGGATGGCCTCGGGCTCGAGCACGATGGCGCGCGCCAGGGCGACGCGCTTCCGCATGCCGCCCGAAAGGTCGACGGGCATTTTTTCCTCGACGCCGTAGAGCCCGACGAGCCCCAGCGTGTCGCGCACGCGGGCGCGCACCGCCTCCTCGGGCAGATCCCGATGCTCGTGCAGCGGGTAGGCTACGTTCTCGTAGACCGTGAGCGAGTCGAAGAGCGCGCCCGCCTGAAACACGATCGCGATTTTTTCGCGCACCGCCTGGAGCTCGCTTTCCGAGAAGGGGACGATGTCAGTGCCCTCGACCCGCACCTCGCCCCGGTCGGGCTTCAGAAGGCCGATGGTGTGCTTGAGGAGGACGCTTTTGCCCGTGCCGCTTGCGCCCAGGACGACCATCGTCTCGCCCTTGCGGATTTCCAGGTTCAGGCCGTCGAGCACGCGGTTCGTGCCGAACGACTTGTGCAGGTCGCGGTATTCGAGAAACGGCGTCATGGCGAAAAGATTAAGAAGAGCTTCGTCAGAAAGAAGTCCGAGATGAGGATTGTGATAGAGGCGGCAACAACGGTGTGCGTCGTGGCGCGCCCGACGCCGTCGGCGCCGCCCGAGGCGTTGATGCCGTTGTAGCAGCCGATGGAGGCGATGAAGAGGCCGAAGAAGAACGTTTTCCCGAGGCCGCTCATGATGTCCCCGAAGGACAGGGACTCGAGGACGCGCGTTATGTAGAAGTGCGCCGTGAGGTTCAGCTCGAACACGGCGATGAAGAGCCCGCCCAGAATTCCGATCGTGTCGGCGAGCACCGTCAGTATGGGAAGCATCAAGACGAGCGCCAGGATGCGGGGGACGGCGAGCTTCTTGAAGGGGCTCGCCCCCATCGCCCGCAGCGCGTCGATCTGCTCGGTCACGGCCATCGAGCCGAGCTCCGCCGTGATGCCCGCCCCGACGCGCCCCCCCACCATGAGCGCCGTGAGCACGGGGCCGAGCTCGCGCACGAGGGCGATGGCCACAATCTCGCCGATATAGGCCTTCACGCCGAAGCGGTCGAGCGCGACGGACGTCTGAAGCGCGAGCACCATGCCCGTAAAAAGCGCCGTCAGGGTGGTGATCGAAAGGGAATCCACCCCCAGGTGCTCCATCTGGCGCATAAGGAGAGAGCTTTCAAACGGGCGCCGAAACAACTGGTGGAACGACTGGGCGATGAGCTCGCCCCAGCCTCCGAGGTGCTCAAACGAGTGAAGCGCTAACGACGCTACGCGCCGCATGGGGATTTCCTTCGGCTCATGGTGATGTGCTGGATTGGATTAATTCCTTATTTTAGCGGCATTTAGGCGGGAGAGTCAAATCGGGGCCGGGAAGCGCGCATGAAAGAAGGTTCAATTCACGAAGCGGCGCATCCTGACGTTCAGCACGAGCCCCAGCGCGGCCATGAACATCGCCATCGCCGAGCCGCCGTAGCTGAACCACGGAAGCGGCAATCCCGTGATGGGAAAGAATCCGATGACCATTCCTATGTTGAGCACCGCCTGGAACGCGACCAGCGCGAAGACGCCGGTCGAGACGAAGAACCCGAGAGAGTCCTTGGCCATCTGGGAGATTCGCAGGATGCGGAAGAGGATGAACCCGTACGCCGCAAGCACGGCGCTCACGCCGAGGAGGCCCCGCGCCTCCGCGTAGGCGGCGAAGATGAAGTCCGTGTGCTGGGCCGGGATGAAGCGCAGGCTGCTGAGCGTCATCCTGCCGCGCTCCTGCCCCGCGAGCCCCCCGGAGCCCACGGCGATCTTCGACTGAAGGAGCTGGTAACCGCTGCCCTGGGGGTCGTGCTGGGGATTGACGAACGCGACGACGCGCGCCTTCTGGTAGTCCTTGAGCACCACGAGCCAGGCGACCGGGGTGACCAGGGCGAGCGAGAGGGCCAGCCCCAGAAACCACCGCCAGTCCGCGCCGGCGACGAAGAGAAATGCGGCGTAGACGGGCACGAAGCTCAGGGCGGAGCCCAGGTCGGGCTGAAGCGCCGTGAACACCGAAGGCACGCCGAAGATGGCGCTCAACGTCAGGAACTTCTTCCACGTGAATCGCCGCTCCTCCTCGCGCTCGGTCAGGTAGACCGAGGCCATGAGAATCGCGGCGAGCTTTGCGGCCTCCGCGGGCTGCAACGACAGGGGCCCGAGCGCCAGCCAGCGCTTCGCCCCAGAGAGCACCTTGCCGAAAAGGAGAAGGTACACGAGGCTCCCAAGCGACACCGCGTAAAAAAACCGTGCGAAGCGGGCCAGGAAAAGATAGTCCACCGATACAGCGACGAGCAGGATGCCGAGCCCGATTCCCGTCCACGCGATCTGGCGCAGGAAGTAGGGCGTGTCGGCGGCCTCCGAGAGGCGGGCCAGCGTCAATAGGCCCGCGCCGACCAAGCAGAAGGCGGCGCCAGCGAGCGCAAAGTCGAACTCCCCAAGCAGACGGCCCAGGCTACGCTCCGGCATGGCTCTCCTCGTCAGGACGGTCTCGTTCCGTCGAAGCGTAGCCGGGGCCGCGTCCTGCGCGGTAGGCTTCGAAAAACCGCTTGGCGATGGGGGCGGCCGTTTCTCCCCCGAAGCCGCCGTGCTCGACCAAGACGGCGAGGGCGACCTCCGGGTGTTCAAGCGGCGCGAAACCGAGGAACCACGAATGCGTTTTAAGCGCTTCCTCTTCTTCCTCTCCGGAAAGGTGCCTCTTTGCCACGACCTGGGCGGTACCCGTCTTGCCGCACACGTCGAGGCCCTCGATGCGCGCCCGCCAGCCGGTGCCGCCTTCGTTCACGACGCCCCAGAGCATGCGGCGCAGGCGCTCCGCGACCTCCTCGTCGAGAGCCCGTAGGCGCCGGGGCGGCGCACTTTTTTCCAGCCGCTTCCCCGAGGGTGAACGCACCTCCTCGACAAGGTAAGGGGTCACGAGGAAGCCGCCGTTTGCGACGGCGGAGACCATGACCGCCTGCGCGAGGGGCGAAACCGCGATGGGCCCCTGCCCGATGGCGACGGAGATGGTTTCCCCGTCGTACCAGTCCTCGCCGAGATTTTTCCGCTTCCAGTCCGGAGAGGGAATAATTCCCGGCTTCTCCCCCGGAAGGGCGAGGCCCGCCTTGCCTGCAAGGCCCAGGCGGGAAGCACACTCCGCGAGCGCCTCGATTCCCACCTTCTTGCCGAGGTGGTAAAAATAAACGTTGCAGGAATGCACCATGGCGCGGTGCATGTCGAGGGCGCCGTGCCCCTCAAGCTTCCAGCACTCGAACAGCTGGCGGTAGAAATAGGCGCCGCCCCTGCAGGAAAAGGTGCGCCTGGGCGAGACGACGTCCGCCTCCAGCGCGGCGGTCGCGTTTACAATCTTGAAGGTGGAGCCGGGCGCATAAAGGCCGGCGATGGCGCGGTTGTGGAGGGGGCGCAGGGGATTTTCGGAAAGCGCGCGCCATGCCTCTTCGGAAAATCGAAGGGCGAAATCGTTCGGGTCGAACGATGGGAAACTCAACAGGGCAAGCACGGCGCCCGTCTGGGGGTTCAGGGCAACGGCGGCCCCATGGTGCTCGCCGAACGCCTCCTGGAGCACTTGAGCGAGGTGCGCGTCCAGCGTGAGCTGCAGCTCGTTCCCCGGCTCCGGCAACGTCTTGCCGAGCATGCGCACCTCGCGTCCCACGCTGTCCACGATGACGCGGCTCGTTCCCCGACGGCCGCGCAGCAAGGCGTCGGACAGGGCTTCGACGCCCATCTGTCCCACGATGTCGCCCTGCTGGGCGTCGGGAAAGGCGCCGCGATCGTCAAGCTGGCGGCGCGTGATTTCGCCCACGTGTCCCAGCGTGTGGGCCATGAGCGGCCCGCGGGGATAGCGGCGCGCGTCCACGGCCTGAATGGCGAGGTCGGGAAATTCCGCCGCTCGCGCCGCGAAGTGGGCCATCTGCGCAAAGGAGATGTTCTCCGCGATGGGGACGGGACGGAACGACGGCACGGCGTCGTAGCGCCGCAGGCGCTCCCGGAGCACACTTTCCGAAATGTCCAGAATGGCCGACACCCGCTCAAGCGTCGTTGCGGGACTGGCGGAGCGCTCGCGGTCGAGGAGGAGATGAAAGATGGGCGCCGTATCCGCAAGCACCTCTCCTCGGCGGTCCCGCAGGAGGCCGCGCGGCGCGGGCAGATCGAGCGCGCGCAGGCTGTTCGTGAGCGCCATCTCGGAGAATTCCCGAAACTTTATGACCTGCGCATGCCAAAATCCCAGGAAGAGCAAGAAGAGAACTCCTCCCGTGGTCACGCGCAACCAGAGCAGGCGGCGCTCCACGGCGGGCTGCTCATGCCACTTCATCGGCCGTACCTCCGACGTTCCCGGGCGCGCTCCGCGCGCTGGATTCCCCGGAGAGCGAGGAGCCCCACCACAAGCGTTCCAACCGCACGGAGAAGCGTTTCCTGCACGGCGGGAGGCTCACCGCGGCCAAAAAGCGCCCCGAGCGCGTGGAGCACGACCGCCTCGACGCACACGCCCAGGGTGAGCGCGGCTCCCTGCACGGCCGGCGCGTCGGCGACCATGTAGCGTCCCGCGATGTTGGTGAGGTAGCCTACCACCGTCTTGGAAAACCCGTAGAATCCGAAGAATCCCCCCGAAAGCGTGTCCTCCACGAGCCCCGCCGCCGCCGCGGAGAAGATGGCCTTGGGGGCGCCGCGCGTCAGGCCGGCGTAGACCAGAAAAATCATGAGCATATCGACTTCATAGAAGCGCAGCCGCGAGAACGCGACCTGGACCACGGAGCAGGCAAGAAACACAGCGAAAAGCGGCAGCCTATAAGACATCTTGCGGGCGCTCCAAAACCACCAGCAGGTTCATGGTTTTCTGAAGGGGCGCGGCCGGGCGAATCCGCGCAATCCGTTTCCCGTCCTCATCGAACACGCGCTCGACGCGCCCGATGTGAAGCCCCGCCGGGTAGATCCCTTCCAGCCCCGACGTGACGACTGCATCCTGCGGCGCCACGCGGGCCTCGCCCGAAAAATACTGCATGCGCAGAAGCAGCTCCCCCTGTCCCGTCACGAGCACCTGGTCTCCCGAAGGAAGATGAATTCCCGCAAGGGCGCTCCGCGAGTCCGTAATAAGCTGCACCTGCGCGCTCCAGAGGGAGAGCGCCGCAATGCGCCCCACCACGCCCTGGGGGGCGATAACGGCCATGTCCTTCTCGAGGCGGTCGCGCCGCCCGCAGTTCAGGACGAGCATTTGGTGCGGGTCGCGCACGTCGCGCGCCACCACCCGCGCCGCCATCGTGGCCAGGGGCGACGCCTCTCTATAGCCCACCAAGGCGCGAAGCGCTTCGTTGTCGTGGAGGGTGAATTCCCACTTCAACTGCTGCGCTTCGAACTCCCGAAGGCGCTCGTGGAGGCGCTCGTTCTCGCGCACGACGCTCCGAAACGCTGCGTAGTCGTGCGCGAGCCGCCGGGCGCCGTGGTAGACGGCGTCGCTTGCCCGCAGAAACGGCGCCGCGGCTTGGTACGCGATCCGCTTAAAAAGGGAGGTGCCTTCCGGGGTGGTTACCTGGGTCGAAAGAAGCACCAGGAACCCGAAGAGCACCGCACCGAGGAGCACTTCGTCGCGGTAACGGAACGTCGAGAAATCGCGGAACATGGCGCGTCAACGATCGCGAAAAGCGGCCTTGCGGCCCTAGGAAAGGGAAACTTTGCGCAATAAGGGAAAATCGGTCAGCATCGCCCCCGTTCCCAGCACAACCGACGAAAGCGGGTCGTCGGCGAGGGTTACGGGAAGGTTTGTCTCCTCGCGCAGCCGCTTGTCGAGGTTGCGCAGCAGGGATGCGCCTCCCGAGAGCACGATGCCCTTGTCGATGATGTCCGCCGAGAGCTCGGGAGGCGTGCGCTCAAGCGCTTGGCGCACGGCGTCCACAATGGCGTTGACCGGCTCGGCCAGGGCCTCCCGAATCTCCTCGTCCGAGACGACAAGCGTTTTGGGAATGCCGTCCATAAGGTCGCGCCCCTTGATTTCCATCGTCTGTTCCTCTTCCAAAGGAAACGCCGAGCCTATGCTAATCTTGATGCTCTCCGCCGTGCGCTCCCCGAGCAGCAGGTTGTATTTGCGTTTAATGTAGTTGATGATGGCCTCGTCCATCTCGTTTCCGGCGATGCGCACCGAGCGGCTGTAGACGATTCCCGCGAGCGAGATCACGGCCACGTCGGTCGTCCCTCCCCCGATGTCCACGATCATGTTCCCCGACGGCTCCGTGATGGGAAGCCCGGCCCCGATGGCGGCGGCCACGGCCTGCTCGACCAGGAACACTTCGGCCGCCTTGGCGCGCTCGGCGGCGTCTCTGACCGCGCGCTTCTCGACCTGCGTGATTCCGGACGGGACGCCGATGACGATTCTCGGCCGAACGCCGAAGTTGCGGTTATGCGCTTTCCGAATGAAGTATTCGAGCATGCGCTCCGTAATCTCGAAATCGGCGATGACGCCGTCCTTCATCGGGCGAATGGCGACGATGTTGCCGGGTGTCCGGCCCACCATCTCCTTGGCCTCTCTTCCCTCGGCCTCCACCTTGTTCGTGTTCTTGTTGACGGCCACGATCGAGGGCTCGCGCAAGACGATCCCCTTGCCCTTGACGTACACCAGCGTGTTGGCCGTGCCCAGGTCAATGGCCAGATCGTTCGAGAAAAGGCTCATGAGCGAACGCAGGAACATGGGTCTGGAAAATTCTCCTTTTGGATTAAGGCTGTGTCACGGCGGGCTGTCCTGTCGGGGCGACGGCGACCCCGTTTTTCCCGTTGAGTTTGACGTAATACATCGCGGCGTCGGCGGCCTGAACGAGCTCGACGCGCGAGGACACATGGGTGGGATACGAGGCCACCCCGAAGCTCGCGGTAATGCGAACGGCGAGGTCCATGCTCTGAAGAAGAGTGGCATCCTCGATGAGCTTGCGCGCGCGCTCCGCAATGCTCTTCCCGCCCTCCTCGTCCGTTTGGGGAAGTACCATGGTGAACTCGTCGCCCCCGTAGCGGCAGACCACGTCGCTCACCCGCGCCGCCTCCTGGAGGATGCGGCCGACCTCGCAGAGCGTTCGGCTTCCGGCCAGGTGGCCGAAGCGGTCGTTGACCGTCTTGAAATTGTCCAGGTCCAAAAAGACGAGAGACACGGCATTGTTGTGGCGCTTCGAGCGGCCAATCTCGCGCTCCAGCACATCGTTAAAGTAGCGGCTGTTGTAGAGGCGAGTGAGATCGTCGGTCACCGTAAGGCGGCGCACCTCCTCGAAAAGAAGGGCGTTCTCAATCGCGACGGAGGCGGGCTCGAGCAGCGTGCAGAGCATGGCGAGGTCGTTCTGGGTAAAGCCGTCCCGCGCCTTCTTGTTGAGGACTTCCACGGCCCCGATCGTCTTGCCGCGGCTTACGAGCGGCGCGCAGAGCATCGAGCGCGTGTGAAAGCCCGTCTTTTTATCAAAACTCGGCTCGAAGCGGGGATCGTTGACCACGTCGTTGATGAGAGCCGGCTCCTGGCGCTCGACGACCCAGCCGGCGATGCCCTGGCCCGGCTTTAGAGGTTCGTTGATAAGGCAGTCCCCCTTGGGGCCCAATACCCGTTTGAAGACGAGTTGCTTGTCTTCCGTCGCAAGCAGGATGGACCAGCCTTCCGCCTGGATGAGGGAACGAATCTTGTTCATGACCACTTCGAGCACGACGTCGATCTCGAGCGACGAATTGGCCGCATGGATGACGTCCGTGAGAATTTCGCGGTAGCGCGCCTCTTCGGCGTGGTACGCGCGCACCTCCTGGAGTTTCTGCCGCAGCTCGCAGAGCTCCTGCCGGGCCCGTATCGTATGCTCGATCGCCGCCCCGTCGTCGGAGGGAAGAAACACCTGGGAAGGTTCAAACGCCCCGGGAAGGGAGCGCGAGGGGCGGTCATGAAACCAAAACGCCGCACCGCGCGGCTCGGCCTTTTGCAGCCGCTTGACCAGAGACGCTGTGGGGTGCTCGGTCTCGATAAGAAGCGCGCACGGCGAGTCCTGCGTCTTGGCCAGGGCGTCGCGGAGCGCCGCCGCCCGGGCGGGCACACGCTGGGGCGTGTAGCCCAGCGCCCTCAGGGAAGTCTCGAGGTTTCCCAGTCTCGTTTTCTCCGCATGGAAAACATAAAGGACGGGCAGAGTCATTGTTCGAGGAACACGACGGCGGTGCGCTCGGTGCGCCCTCCCGTGGCACTTTGGACGATCACCTTGAGTTCGTTTTTCCCCAGGCGGTCAAGTTTGACAATGGCCTCAAAACTTCCATCGTCGAGAACGTCGAAGCGCCTCTCGTTAATGGTAAGGTATGCGCCCGAGTCGGTTCTTCCCTTCAGGATAACGAACGGCCCCATCTGAACGGGGTTGGGTTCAATCTCCAGCTTCGGAGCCTCGTCGGAAGTTCCCTGCTCCTCGGTGAGGATCCGGAAAGACCGCGTTTCGCTGAACGAGCTTTCAAACCCCGTCCGGTCGATCGCCGACACCCGCCAGTAATAGGTCCCTTTCACCAGCTTTTTGAGCTGGACGCCTTTACGGTCGGGGCGCAGATCTTTGTTGTCCACCAGCGCCGCCGTGAAGTTCTTGGAATGGGACACCATCAAACGATAGCGGTGGACCCGGGGATCGATTTCCCAGACCAGCGTGACGCTGCTTTGTTCGAGGTCGGAAAATATCAACGGCTGTCCATGGGGCGGCCTGAGGAGCGCCGGGGCCGAAGGCAGGTCTCGCGTGGCAATGTTGCCCCGGTCGCGCACCACGGCTGCCGTTCGCGGCCCGACTTGTCGCTCCACTCCCGTGCTGGTTTGTTGAACGCGCGCCGTGCCTTCGAGCGAGCGCACCTCGGTTTCTTCTTCCTTGGGATGGACGCGCAGGCGGGCCTCGTCCTGCCCGATTTCCACCAGGGCGTGCTCGGTGAGCAGGCGGGTGTAGGAACCTTCCTTTCGCTTTTCGGTGGTTGCAACCTCGGTCACCGCCCCCGAAATGCGGATGCTCAGGCGTTCGGCGGAGGTTTCAGGATCCACCCGGCTCTCGTAAATTTCGATAAGGCCTCCGGGACTCACAAGCTGCTTGTCGCCGTTTCGGAAAATAATCTCCGCGCTTCCACGCACTCCGGCGCTCACCTTATCGCCCTCCTTCAGCTCCATCCCCCGCTTGGCGCCGAGCCACCGGAAGTCGCCGGCGGGTTTGACCTTGACCTCGCCCTCCATGCTCACGATGCGGGCCGTGTAGCGCGACTGGATGTGGCGGAGTTCTTCTTCGATGGCTTCCACTATTTGAGAGGCATCGTCCGCCCTCGCCTCGGCCGCGGAAAAGTCGTTGCGCGCCAGCGCCTCCCACGCCGTCTTCGTGATCTCCACCGCATCCTCGTGCAGGGCGCTCAGATTCTTGTTTCGCCTGACGCGCCCGCCCAGGTCCTCGAGTTTAAAGTCGAGGCTCTTGAGCATAGCCTCCACCGAGATTCCAGGTTTGGAGAAAAAGTGCTGGTAGCCCGCCAGGCCTACGATTACGAGAATCACCAGCGCAACCGCGTAGATGGAGCGGTATGAGACGGTAAACCATTCAAGATCGAGAATCGCTTTTCTTGGCATTCCTGCGTCGTTTCCTCAGCCGTCCGCGTTTTCTGCTGAAATTCCCGGCAGGTTCTAAAGGCACCGGCCCAGCCCCGCCTCTGCAAAAGCGCCGGTTTGCCCGCCCTAACGACCCTGGCGGGCTTGCCCCGAGCCCTGCCCGTGATTTCCTAATATTCCCGAAACGTCCTAGTATACCACAAAGGCCCGTCCGCAAAGCATGCCGCGTGGCCGCCGCCCCGTCGCGGTCGACTTGCCGGGGCGGGAGCGAAGAACCTATAATGGAGCGTTGGCAAGGAGACCGGAAATGAAAGGAGCAGTGACGTGGGTCGGCTCTGCGCTGGCGGCTGTCTCGATCGTATGGGGAGGTAAACTCTCAGCCGTCCAGGAGGTTCCATGTGCCAGACTGCCCGACCCACCGAAGGTCGGGGGGGAAGTCGAGACAGCCAACGTCCCCTTCGACATGAACGAAGTCATCCGCACCGCCCGGAAAAACCGCGGCCTTCCTGAAGAATCCCCGCGTCGAGGATTTCAGGCGGAAGCGCGCGGCGAGCGGCCGTTTGTCTCCAAAGGGAATGCCTTCTCGCACGAGACGGCGCGCTTTCAGGCGGAGGTCGGCGAGGACGCCATCCTTCTGCGGGCGACAACCTTCACCCCGCCTTTGGAAGAGCCCGACATCCCCGAAGATTTGAAGTGCACCGAGCACCGGAGCTATTACCTGGTCCAGCTTACCGAAACCATCACCGTGCAGGCCCGCGACGATTTGCTTGCCGCTGGCGTGGATTTCGTGGGCTACGTTCCGAAGCGGGCCTATCTGGTCAGGATGGCCTTGGACACAAGGGCTGTGGTGGAAACCTTGCCATTTGTACGGTTCGTGGATCACTATCATCCGGCCTATAAGAGCATGCTTCACGGAGGCACGGGAGTTCAAACGATCGCGGTAAAGGTGTTCGGCAACGCCGACGCCACGGTAACGGAAGTCAAGGAGGCCGTCGAAGCGCTGGGGGGAACGATCCTTGGTCCGGGCGACGTGCCGGTCAAGACAGGCGACAAGGTCACGCTTTGCCACTTCCCGCCGAGGAATCCCAAGAACGCAAAGACCATAAGGATTTCGCAGGCCGATGCGGGCGGCCATTTGGCCCACGGGGATTTCCTGGGCCCCTGTGAAGGGGAGGGCGAACGGGAGCCCGGAGCGGCGAACCTCGTCATACGGGCGGAGGTCGACGCCTCCATCATAAAAGACATCTCCTTCATTCCTTCGGTGGAGTTCATCGAAGAAACCGGGCCGCCGACCACCTTTATGAGCAACATTCGGGATACGCAGTACATGGGGGCCGTGGCTTTGGACGCAAGCGGCTTTACGGGAAAAGGGATTGCCGGGGCGGTTCTTGACGGCGGGCTTGATGAGAGTCACCCTGATTTTTGTGACCCCTTGCAGACTCCCTGCGATGATAACAACAACAGAGCAATTGTTTTCAGCAACCTTGCGTCACCTGCAGGTCACGGAACGGCTGTCTTCGGGATTCTTTTCGGGAACGGGTCGGGGAATCCCGGTGCGCGCGGGATGCTGCCCGAAGCAATCGGCGCATTCGATTCTATTTATACGTTTCCTACTTTAGCCGACGCACGCTGCGGCGCGGCCGTGAACGCTTTCGGCGCCGGCGCGCTCTTCCAGAGCCACAGCTGGGGCTACCAGACCGACCTAAGCGGAGCTTACTCCATTGATTCGCAGATAATCGACCGGCTCGTTATCGAGTACGATCGCTTGCAGTTTCAGGCCATGGGAAACAAGGGCCATTGCGGCATTAGCATAATGTCCCGAGAGGCGGCCAACAAAAACGGCATTTCGGTAGGCGCAATGTGTCACATGGATACCGCCGATCCGACGGACGATGAGTGGAACCCCACCTCCGGATGTTATCAGCCTGTTCTTGCGAAGGTTTCCGCGGCAGGCCAGGGCCCCGCTGATTGCTATCTCTGTCACATGAAATCAACGCCAGGGTGTTTCACCTCTTGTTTTTTGTGCGACTGTCAGGTCGGTTGCACATGTGGTGAGCTCGTATGCGCAGGCTTTGCGGGCAGGGTCAAACCGGACCTCGTAGGCCCCTTTGACCGTGTACATACAACGGATATGGTGAACGCTGCAGGGTTCTGCGACGGGAATTACACGAATACAGGGCCCATCTCAGAAGAGTGTTTTATCGAGTTTAAGGGCACCAGTGCCGCCACGCCCGTCATCGCGGGAGCGGGCGGCCTCGTCTATGAGATGTATATCAAGGATCACTTCGGCAACAATTCATCGAAGGCCGTACCCCACGCGGCCACGGTGAAGGCCATTCTCATTGCAAACGCCCGGCAGTATGATTTCACGCAGGGCAACCGTTATCAACAGGGATGGGGAACGCCGGACCTTCAACGAACGTTCGAGGTCGGGTACTGCCATTTCATCGTGGACGAGGAAGCGGCCCTGGGCACAAGTGAGGACATTTCTTATCCGATTCGGGTGATGGACTCATTCAGATCGCTAAAGATCTCCCTCGTGTGGGCGGATCCGCCTGCTGCTCTTCCAGCAAAAACGCCTCTGATCAACGACCTCGACCTGGTTGTAACAGATCTTACGACCGGCGACCAGTATCTGGGCAACGTCGGCTTACTTGATGGCAGGTTTTCGACTAAAAACCCGACTGGATTCTTTCTCGATTGTACGAAGGAAAACGATTGCAAAAACAATGTGGAAAACGTTTTTGTTGAAACCCCCACTCCGGGAGAGTGGAGCATTCAGGTAAAAGCGGGTGCCATTAACAGCGTCACCGTTCCAGACGCGTGCGGCCTGGGCGGCCTGACGACAAACCCCACGCAATACTTCGCGCTTGTTGCGTCGGGGAACCTGGGTATAGTAGCCGATCTCGTTTTTTCTCCGGCAAGTCCCTGCGTCGGGCAGCCGGTGACGTTTACGGATACCTCAACGGGGAATCCTACGGCGTGGCAGTGGGATTTCGGTGACGGCGTAGGAAGTTCAACGCTTCAAAACCCAAGTTATACGTACACCGCGGAGGGCTCCTACACGGTGACGCTTACCGCGTCGAACGACTGCGACACGAGCACGTCAGCGCCGCACACGGTGACGATAGACGACACGGATGGAGATGGATTGAGCGATGCCTGCGACAACTGCCCGTTGGTGCCCAATCCATTGCAAGAGGATGCAGACTCAGACGGCATCGGCGACGTGTGCGACGCCTGCCCGGCGATTCCAAGCGCTCCCTCAGGCTGCACCCCTGCAGGCTCCATCTACCCCACCGACCTTAACTGCGACGGCTGCGTGGACGGCATGGACCTTGGATTCATCGGCCGGGCGTTCGGCGAGTTCTGCGGCGACCCGTACTACAACGCCGACTCGGACGTGGACGCAAGCGGCGTCGTGGACGGCGCCGATCTCGACGCCCTGATTGCGGACTTCGGAAGCGGCTGCACGTAACGAGGGAGGCAGGCGGACAAAATCAGGGCAAAAACAGGCCCCCTTAAAGAAATTACGGAACGAACCCGGGAAGCGCGCATAAACAAAAGGTTTCCTCAGGTTCGCTCCCCTAACGAACCCGAGAACCCGGGCACGAAGATCGATGAGTTTGCTTTTCCCCGGGGCGTTTGATAGCCTAGCACGAACGCTGCAACAAACTTCCAACTAACAATTTAGGAGAGTTACGTCATGTCACGCGAATACCAGCTCTATTACGGAGGAAAGTGGCAAGCGGGGGAGAAGGTGAAGGAGGTTCGGAGCCCCTACGACGGCAAGGTCGTCGCGCGCTGCCAAATGGGCGGCGAGAAGCACCTAAACGACGCCGTCGAGCAGGCGCACGGCGCCTTCGAGGAGATGCGCCGTCTCTCCTCATGGCAGCGCTCCAAGATATTGAACCAGATCGCCGACGGGATCGAGAAGCAGCGGGACGAATTCGCTAGCGCCATCGTCGAGGAGGCCGGCAAGCCCATCTCGCTCGCGCGCGGCGAGGTGGCGCGGGCCGTCCATACCGCCCGCATCGGCGCCGTCGAGGCGGAGCGCATGGGCGACGAATCGATCTCGCTCGACACCACGGAGAAGACCAAGGGATTCTGGGGCGTCATGCGGCGCTTTCCGCTGGGGGTGGTCGGGGGCATCGCGCCTTTCAATTTCCCCCTCAACCTCGTGGCGCACAAGCTCGTGCCCGCCCTCGCCTCGGGCAACACCATAGTGCTGAAGCCGGCCTCGCAGACCCCGGGCGGGGCCGTGCTCCTTGCGGGCGTGGCGGCGGAGACCGACCTTCCCAAGGGCGCCGTGGCCGTGGTGCCCTCGCCGGGCCGGGTCGCCGAGGCCATGGCGCGGGACGACCGCGTAAAGAAGCTGACCTTCACGGGCTCGGCGGAAATCGGCTGGTCGCTCAAGGAGAAGGCATGGAGAAAACGCGTCACGCTGGAGCTCGGCGGCAACGCCGCCACCGTGGTCCACGACGACGCCGACCAGGAGAAGGCCGCGTCGCAGCTCATCCTCTCCGGCTACGGCTACGCCGGGCAGGTCTGCATCTCCACCCAGCGCATCATGGTGCAGGAGTCCATTTACAAGGACTTCCGCGAACGCTTCGTGGCGGCCGTGCGCGAGGGCGCCAAGATGGGCGATCCGTACGACGAGTCGGTCATCGTCGGCCCCATGATCGACGAGGACTCGGCCAAGCGCACGGAAGAGTGGGTCAACGCGGCGGCCTCGAGGGGCGCGCGGGTGCTCGTGGGCGGAAAGCGCCGGGGCACCCTTTACGAGCCGACGGTGCTCGAAAACGTAGAGCCTTCCTGCGAGGTGTGGTGCGAGGAGGTGTTCGCCCCCGTGACGGCCCTCGCTCCCTATAAACATTTCGACGACGCGCTCCGCATGGTGAACGACTCGCGCTTCGGGCTTCAGGCCGCCGTATTCACGCGCGACCTGGACCGCGCCCGGAAAGCCTTCACCGAAATCGAGGTGGGCGGCGTCATGGTGAATCAGTCGCCCACGTTCCGCGTCGACTCCATGCCTTACGGCGGCGTCAAGGACTCGGGCTTCGGGCGCGAGGGCCTGCGCTACGCCATCGAGGAAATGACCGAGTTGCGCCTTGCGGTGTTCGCTGCGTGAGGGACTGCGTCCTTTCGTGTTCCAGCGCCTTATAGGACTTGCCGCCGTCTTCCTGCTCGCTGCGGCCTGCGCAGGGTGCGCGGGCGAAGGGCCGGTAAAGAAAACCGAGCCCGAAGCGCAGGCGCCCGCGCCCGAAAAGCTCGCCGAGGCGGACAAGCCCGCGACGAGTCGGGACGAGCCCGCCGGGTCGGACAAGCCCGCGACGAGTCGGGGCGAGCCCGCCGAAGCCGTCGCCAGGGTAAACGGGGTGGAGATTTCGCGTGACGAGCTCGAGGCGCGCCTCGCCCGCATTGTGGAAAACCGCGAGCTGCGTGCGCAGCGCAAGCTGAGGCCGGAGGAGGTCGAGGAATATCGCCACCGTACGCTTGATATGCTCATCGCCAACGAGCTCCTGTACCAGGAGGCCGTGCGGCACGGCTACGAGGCGACACCCGAGGAAATCGAAAAGCAGCTTCAACTGGAAAAGATGAAGTTCGCCGAAGAGGTGCACTTCCTCAAAGCCCTGAAGCACCAGGGGATCACCATGGATGCTTTCATGGGGGACATGAAGCGCATGGTGATGATCAGTAAGTTTCTTGAAGCGCATGTCTTCAAGGACAAGATCAACCTTAGGGAAGAGGACGCCCGCGCCGCCTACGACGCCACGTTGGAAAAATTCAAGGCCCAAAATCCGGACCGGGAGCCGCCCTCGTACAGCGCCATGCGGCCGCAGATTTTCCTCCGGATGGAGGAAGACCTCCGCGACCGCCTCAAGAGCGAGTTCTTGTACGAGCTGTCGCAGCGCAGCACGATCGATGTGTACGAATAGGGCCTCCGCGACCGAAAAATCGCCCCGCTTCTATCCGGGGCGCCGCCGGGTCGCGCGTTGACAGTCTCTTCGCCGACAAGATACAATAAATGGTTCGTAGGCGCATTCGTCTAACGGTTAGGACGCCGCCCTCTCAAGGCGGTAATACGGGTTCGATTCCCGTATGCGCCACCAAAAGAGTTTAAGGGTTATTCTTCATCAACTCGGAACTCTTAACTCTGAAACTTGTTTGCGGGGCAGTAGCTCAACTGGGAGAGCGCCAGGCTGGCAGTCTGGAGGTCGTGGGTTCGATCCCCATCTGCTCCATTTTGGTCGGCCTGATCCGGAAATGAAAACTCGGATGAACCTGCCCAACGCGATTACGGTTTTCCGCATCTTTCTGATTCCGGCGCTCGTGGCCATCCTGCTCATTCGATTCGAGAACCGCGAGGTCTACGGCGTCGCCGTCTACCTGCTGGCCGCGCTCACGGACTGGCTGGACGGATTTCTCGCGCGGCGCTGGAGACAGGTGACGGTCACCGGCAAATTGCTCGACCCCGTCGCCGACAAGATGCTCACCTCCGCCGTGCTTATCACGCTCGTGCAGTTGGGGGGGGTGTCCGCGTGGATGGTCGTGGTGCTTATCGCGAGGGAATTCGCCGTCACGGGCCTTCGCATGATCGCCGCAAGCCAGCGGCTCGTCATCCCAGCCCATTTTCTCGGCAAGGCGAAGACCTTCGCCGAGGCGCCGACGCTCGTCGTGCTCATCCTCGGGGAGACATGGCTTGGGCCTGTGGGGCCGATAGCCGGAAAGGCGGGGCTATGGATCGTGCTTCTGCTGAGCCTCTCCTCGGGGGCGGATTACCTGCAAAAATTCTGGAAGCGCATTGATTTCGAGGCTTCCGCGGAGGAATCGCCATGAAAAAAGAAAAAACTTTCGGGGCCTATCTGCGCCGCACCTTCCTGGCGGGGCTCCTCATTATGATCCCGCTCTTTGTGACGTACGTTCTGGTTGCCTTCCTCTTCAACCTCTTCAGCGGCGCCGGCACGCCGGTTGTCAAAGGGGCGCTGCAGCTCCTGGACCTCGGATGGCTCGAGGACGAAAGGTGGTTCGCTTTCGTGATTCCAGCCGCGAATCTTATCTTTACGCTCTTCGTCATTTTTCTGTTGGGGCTCGTGGGCACGAACGTCCTGGGGCGGCGGGCCCTCGAGGCGTTCGACATGCTCCTGCTCCGACTGCCCATCGTGAAGAGCATTTACGGGGCCGCAAAACAGCTCGTGGACACCTTCCGCGATTCGAACCGCGGCAGCTTTCAGAAAGTGGTCCTCGTGGAATACCCGCGGCCGGGCGTGTGGACGATGGGCCTCGTGGCGGCCGAGCGGCCCGATTCGGCCGGACTTTCCCCGAGCAAGCGCATGCTCTCGGTCTTCATCCCCACGACGCCCAATCCCACGTCGGGAATGCTCGTTTTGGTGCCGAAGGAATCGGCCGTGGAGATCGATTACGCCGTCGAGGACGCCTTCAAATTCGTCGTCTCGGCGGGCATCGTAGGCGAGGAACTCCGGCGCAAGGCGGAAGCGTCCAGAAGCTCCTGAACGAAACTCGGCAGGCAAGGAAAGTTGCGCGTGGAGGCGACTTCGCAAACCTTTGAGCAGGGCCGCTCGGGGAAGCCCCGCTCGCTCTGGCAGGACGCGATGCGGCGCCTCCTGCGCAACAAGGCATCCATGGTGGGCGGGCTGCTTATCGTGCTCATGACGCTGACATGCATCGCCGGCCCCTGGCTTTCCGCCTACGCCTACGACGAGCAGAATCTCGCACGGCAGTTCGAGTCTCCAAGCGCGGAGCACTGGTTCGGCACCGACGCCAAGGGGCGCGACCTCCTCGTCCGCTGCCTCCACGGCGGGCGCGTCTCGCTCGCCGTGGGCGTCATCGCAACGGCCGTCTCGCTGGTCGTAGGCGTGCTCTACGGCACCGTTTCGGGCTACGTGGGCGGCAAGACGGACGAGTTCCTGATGCGCGTCGTGGACGTCTTGTACGCGCTTCCCTACATCGTGATGGTGATTCTACTGGTTCTCTACCTGGGACGGAACATCTACAATCTCTTCCTCGCCCTCGGCCTGGTGCAGTGGCTCACGCTGGCGCGCATCACGCGCGGGCAGGTGCTCCACGTCAAGGGGCAGGAATTCATCGACGGTGCGCGCGCCATGGGCGCAAGCGGGCGGCGCATCATGCTCCTGCACATCATCCCGAACATCCTGGGCCCCGTCATCGTCTACGCCACGCTCACCGTGCCGCAGGTGATGCTGAACGAGGCGTTCCTCTCGTTCCTGGGCCTCGGCGTGCAGGCGCCCATGGCGTCGTGGGGCTCGCTCGCGGCCGAGGGCGCGGCGAACATCAATCCCCTGCGCGTTTACTGGTGGCTGGTGGTGTTTCCGGGGGGCCTGCTCGCCCTCACGCTTTTCGCCATGAACTTCTTCGGCGACGGCCTCCGCGACGCCCTCGACCCCCGCAGCAGGGAGCGGGTGTTCTGATTTTTTGAAGCGGGCCGCCCCGCCGCGCCTCCGGTCAGGGCCGGCTATTTTGCCTTAAAGCACGGCTTGCGCTCTTCGAGGTAATCTTCTAGGGAGAATCCCGCGTCCTTCAATATCCTCAGAAACAATCCTTTGGGCAAGTCACCTCGATGTATAGGAACAACGGCACGGTGCCCCGTTGCGGGACTCTTTAAAACCAAGTGGGAGCCGGTTTGCCTTTTCTCCTTAAACCCCTTTCGTTTGAGAAAGCGGGTGATTTGCTTGGCCGTAGCCACCGTTACTTGCCGACGGCAATACGAACCTCGTCCACCTCCACTCGTTTGGCACGGGGCTGCGGAATGGTGTCGCCGTCGGCAAGGGCATCCTCAATGTAAAGCTGCAGGGCTTGGGAGAGATCTTCCTTGGCTTCTCTTTCCGTTTTTCCCAGGCCGTATACGCCCGGCACGTCCGGCAAATAGGCCCACCACTTGCGGCCTTCTTGAACCAATACGATGGGATAGGTTCGTTGCATCATTCCACTTTTCTTTTCTCTGTCCAAATCGCTACAGCGCGCAACACTGCATAAGCCAAAAGCGCAATAACGAAAAATGCAAGTAGCGCCCACGCGATGCCCTGAAGCGTTTCGATAAAGGAGCGATATATTTCCAGAATCCATGCGTTCACATTTAAAGGATCAGGCGGCTTGTCGCCCTTTGGCTTGATGTACCGTTCTATTTTCCATATTTTAACGCCTGCGGATACACCGACCACGAAGATGGCAAACACCAAGAAGCGGTGCCAGGCTGCAGCGATAGGATCATCGATAATTTTTTCGAGGATGCCTTGAATGGGTTTTCGGAAAAACAAAACAGCAACCCAAGAGGTAAGCAAGGCAACCAAAAATGTGGCTGGAAGAAGAATAATAAACATGGAAATTAGCCCTAAGAGTTAAGGTTAACAGAAATCTCTTTCCAGCACAAGGCGCGCGCACGCCTCGCCGCTCCGCACGGCGCCCTCCATCGATGAGGGCCAGCCCGTCGCCGTCCACTCGCCCGCAAGGAGAAGGTTCGGGATTCCGGCGCGGGGAGCGGGGCGCAGGCAGTGGTAGCCGGGAAATGGAAGGAGCGTGGCGGCGGGCTCCTTGACGACGCGCGAGTACACGAGCGCCGCGCGCCTCGCTTCGGGAAAAAATTCCTTGATCGCCTCGTCCATGGCCTGCACGGCTCGCTCCTTGGGCGCGTCGAGCCACTCCCGCGCCGAGCTCAGGACGACGCTCAGGTACTGAGTGTCGCGGGAGGGGATTCCGAAGATGCGACTTTTGTTGAAGACCCACTGGAGGCGGTGGCCGGGGAAGCCGGCGAAGTCGAAGTCCACGACGGGCCGGTCGTACCAGAGGTGCACGCCGACTATGGGAGAACCTTCAAGGCGGGGGAGATGCGAGAAAGGCTTCAGGGTGCGGAGCGAGGGCGGCGCGAGCGCGTAGAGCTCCGCCGGGGGAAGAGCCAGAATGTATGCGTCGGCGGTGTGCCGCTTGTCGGTTACGTCCTGCACGCCCGCGACGCTGGAGCGCTCGAGCGTCAGGGCCGCGGCTCCGCGCTCGGTGAGGACGCGGCCGCCGCGCGATTCGACGTAGGCGCGCGCCGCGCGCCCTACGGCTTCCTGGCCCCGCAGGAGATAGCCCACGGAGGAGAATTTTCTCGATTCGAGAAGTCCCTTGCGGAAGACGAAGAAGGCGGCGGCGGCGTCGGCCTGGTCGACGTGCGCGTTGAGGGCCGCGAGCGCAAAGAAATCCCAGAAATAAGTCACGGCGGCGGGACTCTGGCCCGTCGCGCGCAGCCACTCGCCGAAGTTCTTTCCCTCGAAGCCGCGCACCTCGTCCTCGCCCATGCGCCGAATCCGGTCCATCGCGCGCGCCACGGCGAGGCGCTCGCGCCACGAGAGGGGCTTCAGCCGGAAAAGCGCCGGCGCAAGGTGCAGTGGCGCCGGAAGGGGCGCGGCGTGAAACACGACCTGCCCCCGGGGCGTGAAGAGGCGCAGGCGGAAAATTTCCTGAAGGTGTGCGTCCTCTTGCAGCCCCAATTTCTTCAGAAAGCCGCGCAGCCGCTCGAAGCACCCGAGGAACACGTGCTGGGCGTTGTCCACAGCGCAGTCCATCCGCGCGTCGCGCACGGAATAGACGCGGCCTCCGAGGAACGGCCTCTTTTCGAGAAGGGTGACCTCACAGGCGTCGGCCAAGGAGCAGGCCGCGGCCATCCCGGCCACGCCTCCTCCCACCACGAGCACGCGAGGGCGCTTCGTCATGCCCTGGGGCGCCGGACGGAAGGTCTCGGTTTTTTTCTCAAGGCAGAAGCGCGTTGCGCAGGAAGACGCCCGCGGCGAGGCTCCACTTTTCCCCGCCGTTGAGCCCGATGTTCCGGGAGAAAACGTCGTAGCGGGAGCGCTCGATTTTTCGGAGGATTCCCAGGTAGAGCGCCGCGATCATGCGGGGGCAGTAGCGCGCGCGGCGGGGGATTAGCCGAAAGAGGGGGTTTGCGTCCCGGAAGCACTGGTGCGCGCGCTCCGTCTCGAACTCCATCAGCGCGTGGAAGGCGCGGTTGGTCTCGCACCGGAAAAGCTCGTCCCGCGTGTAGCCGAAGCGGCGCATGTCCTCCTCCGGCAGGTACACGCGGTGCCGCTCGGCGTCCTCGCGAAGGTCGCGCAGAATGTTCGTAAGCTGCATGGCGAGCGCGAGCGTCTCGGCGTGGCGCTTGGCCTCCTCGCTCCGGTAGCCCAGGACTTCGAGCACCATCAAGCCGACGACGCCCGCGACCTTGTGGCAATAGCCTTTAAGCTCCTCGAACGTGGCGTAGGAGGTCGTGCCCAGGTCCATCATGACGCCGTCCACGAGTTCCTCGAAATAGGAGCGGGGGATTTGGTAGCGTCGGATGGTGTCGGCAAGGGCGACGAACACGGCGTCGTCCACCTCCTCGCCGCGCTCGATGCGGCGCAAGTCTTCGAGGTAGCCGTTGAGCATCGTGAGCTTCTGGTCAACCGAGAGCTCGCCGTCGGCGATGGAGTCGCAAGAGTGGCAGAAAGCGTAGATGGCGTAGAGCGCCTCACGCTTCGGGCGGGGAAGGAACAGGAAGGCGTAATAGAAATTGCGCGCCTTCTTCCTCGCGATGATGCGGCAGTGGCGGTAGCCGTCGGCCAGGTTCATCACGAGGAAACCCTCGGGTTCGCAAGGAATCCGCCGGGGAGGAAACGCCGCCGTCCCCACAGCGCCGCGACCCAGAAAATCTTCCTCCAGCGCGGCACGGCGGGGCGGGCGCGGAGGACGTCGTAGCGGGCGCGCTCGATTGCGCGCAACACGGCGCGGCCCCCGCGGAGAAAAAGCCGCACCTCGCCCGAAAGGCTCGGCGGCACCTCCGCGACGAGGGGCTCGCCCTCGTCGAAGAGCATGCGCGCGCGCTCGACCTCGAACCGCATGAGCGCCGCGAAGCGCTCGTCCGCCTCGCCCCGCGCAATCGCCTCCTCGCGGACGCCGAAATGCCGCATATCTTCCTCAGGAATGTAGATGCGGCCGCGTCTTGAAGAATCCTCGCGCACGTCCTGCCAGAAGTTCGCGAGCTGGAGCGCCGTGCAGACGGCGTCGGAAAGCTTTCCTCGCCTCGAGTCGCGCAGGTCGTAGAGCGCGAGCACGATGCGCCCCACGGGGTTGGCCGAGTGGTCGCAGTAGTAGAGAAGGTCCGCGTAGGTCGCGTAGCGGCTCCGGCGCTGGTCCATCCGGTTGGCCTCGATGAGCTTCAAGAAAGGCTCCGCCTCGAGGTCGTATCGAGCTATGACGTCGCCCAAGGCCACAAACGTCGGGTGGGAGGAAGTTCCCTGGAAGGCCGCGCGCGTCTCTTCCTCCCATCGGTCGAGAAGCGCGAGGCGGCGCTCCGTCGCCGCCTCGTCGCCCAGGTCGTCCACCCCGCGGCAGAAGGCGTAGACGGCGCAGAAGGCGCGGCGCTCCTCCAGGGGAAGAAGCCATGAGGCGACGGGGAAATTCTCGTAATGGGTTTTCGCCAGACGCTCGCAGGCGCGGTAGGCCTCTTCCAGGCTGGTAGGCGGCGCCCCCGCTTGGAGCGCGCGGCTTGCGGCGGCGCTGGGCGTGGGTGCCATCAAAAGTCCAGAGAAACCGCGGGAAGGAGCCCGCGCTCGTGCGCCATGTCAAAAAGCGTTTTTATGGCGCGGCGCCCCTCCGCTCCGTAGTCCAGCGTGTAGCCGTTGACGTACATGGCGACGAACCGCTTGCCCGCCTCGCGCGAGAGTCCCCGCCCGAACCGCATGGCGTAGTCGAGCGCCTCGTCCGTGTGCGCCAGGGCGTACTCGATGCTGAGCCGCATGGCGCGCTCCGCCTTGGCGCGCACGCCGTCGGAAAGGCTTCGCCGGATGACGTTTCCGCCCAGGGGCAGGGGAAGCCTGGTCTCGTCGAGCCACCAGGCCCCAAGGTCGGCCACCTTCGCAAGGTCGTGCTTGGCGTAGGTGAGCTGTCCCTCGTGGATGAGAAGGCCCGCTTCGACTTTCCGCTCGGACACGGCGTCGAGGATGGTGTCGAAGGGCATCACGACCGTTTGCACGCGGGGCTCGTAGAGGCGCAGGAGAAGGTGCGCCGTCGTCATCTCCCCCGGCGTGGCCACCGTCGCGCCGGCCGGGGAAAACGCCTTGTCGTCATTGCGCGCCACCAGGACGGGGCCGTAGCCGCGGCCCACGCTTCCCCCGAGGGGCATGAGCGCGTAGCGCTCCGAGAGGCGGGGATAGGCATGGAACGAGACCGCCGTGATGTCGTACGCCCCTTCGAGGGCCTTGCGGTTGAGGGTTTCGATGTCCGCGAGAACGTGCTCGAACACGAGCCCGTCGGTCGGCACCCTCTCGTGCGCGAGCGCGTAGAACATGAACGCGTCGTCGGCGTCGGGGCTGTGGGCGAGCGTCAGGCGGGTCATGCTTTTAATGACCGATGACCAATGATTGATTATTGATGACCGGCAAAGAATGAGGACAGCCGGCATCGATCACCGGTCATTGGCCATCTTCCTCCACAGACACCAGGACCACGGTGGTGTTGTCCTCGCCCCCGGCTTCGTTCGCGCCTTCGATGAGTTTATTGCACATAGCTTCCAGATCGTCCGCGCCCGCCAGGGCTCGTTTAAGAATTTCCTCATCCGAAATCATGGTGTTCAAACCGTCGGTGCAGAGGATGAACAGGTCGCCCGGCTGCACGTCGCACTCGATGATGTCCGCCTCGACCTCCTCGTCGCTTCCGAGAGCGCGCGTGATGACGTTCCGCAGGGGATGGCGGCGCGCGGCCTCGGTCGAGATGGCGCCGCTTTCCACCTGGGCGCTGATCCACGAGTGGTCGGTCGTAAGCTGCTCGATCTTGCCCTCGCGGATTCGATACGTGCGGCTGTCGCCCACGTGCCCGATGTAGGCGTGCTCGCTGTCCGCCTCGTCGGCGCGCACCGTCAAGGCGACGAGCGTCGTTCCCATGCCGCGATAGCGCTCGTTCTTCTTGACCTCGTCGAGCACGCGCCGATTGGCGATCCGGATGGCCTGGGCGAGCTTGTTGCCCTCCAGGCTTAAGCGCGGATTGGACTCATACGGCCATGTGGCTTCCTCGTCGGCGCTTTCCAGAAATTCCTTCACCGTGTCGACGGCCAGACGGGACGCCACCTCGCCCGCGGCGTGGCCTCCCATGCCGTCGGCCACGATGAAGAGCCGCCGCGCCTCGTCCACCAAGAAGCAGTCCTCGTTATGCTCCCGCACAAGTCCTTCGGTCGTCGTGCCGTAGGCGCAGATGTTCATGGCGCTTTTTTCAGAGGTTTAATCCCGACCGAAGCTTGCCTCGATTCATCGGGGCTTGCCTGTCGACAAATCCAGGACGGTCGGCGGATCGTTCGTTGAAAAAAAACAGACGCTATCCTTGCTTACTTGTCCTTCGGTTTCCTGAACCACGCGCCCGTCATGAAGCCTCGCTCCTGCGGGGCTTCGGGGCCTTGGGCGATGCTCTGGAGTTCGGTGTCCTGCGGGGCGAGCGTCAGGGCCTTCTGGGCGAGTTTCTGGGCGCGTATCTTCATGCCTTGCTTTTGGTAAAAACTGATAAACGCTTTGTAGTATTCCACATTCTTCGGCTCCAAGGCAACCGCTTTCTGGTAATTTCCCACTACGTCGCGTCGCCATTTGGCGTTGGACTCCTGGAGGCGCGCCAAGTGGTAGGGGTATTTGCCCACCTTGCCGTCGAGGGCGCTGGCGCGCTTGTAGCATTCGATGGCGGTGTGGAAATCCTTGACCTGCTCCGCCGTCTGCCCCCGGCCGAAGTAGACGCGCGCCTCTTCCTCGGGAGTTTTTCGCTCCACTTCCTGCTGAAGCCCTTGGTCGTACTTGGCGCGCGCGGCGGAATCGCGCAGCGTATTAAAGGCCTCGTTGATCGCCTGGACGTATTTTTCGGCTTCCGCCCGCCGCGCAGGGTCGGAAAAGCGGTCGGGATGATTCTCGCGCATGAGCTTCATGTAGCGCTCGTAAATCTCGCTCTGGCTCGCCTTCGGGGAAACGTCCAGGACTTCGTAATAAGTCATGGCCCGTTATTTCTTGACTTTCGCCTTTTTCTTCGGCTGCGTCTTGCGCATATGAACGAACTTCGCCTGCTTGCGGACGGCCTCGGGGATGTTTTTGTCGGTCTGGGCGACCTGGAGATCTTTGGCCGAGAGTATGGGCATGAGATTGATGGACGTGTGCTGCGGCGTGAGCGGATTCTTAATGAGGGAATGGACGATGAAATAACTTTTGCGAAACTTCTTGTTCTCGGAAATCATGGCAAGCACGTCGCCCGACACGTTCCGCAGCTGGGCAATAATCTCGGCCTCCGACGCGGTAAGCTTGGGGCTCTTGACAACGGCTTTCTGCACGGAGGGGTTGGCGTCGCGGACCAAAATCATGCGCGCGTCCCGCCCCTCGCGTATGGCGGCGAGGATCTTCTGGCCCGTGTTCATAGCCTTGATTCTTGCGTAGGTCGAGAGATCCTCCTCCTCTTTCTCGTCCTCTTCTTCGGGTTCGGCGTGCCTCGCCTTGAGCTGGCCCTTGATTTCCGAGAGCATCTCCTCGGCCTCGGGCGGCGGCGGTGCGGCGAGCGCGGCTTGGGTTTCCCGCTCCTCCTGGGCCTGGGCTTCGGCTTGAAGGTGCGCGAACTCCTTGTCGTCGGTCTTAAGGCCGAAGTGGCGGATCTGAAGCTCGCGCAGGCGCAGGCGCACGCGCGGCGTAAGGGCGGGGTTCGCGAGCATGGCCTCCACCAGGGGCTGCGCCCGCATCAGGAGTTCCTCGTTGATGCTGATGAGCTCGAGGAGGTCCGAGTCGGCTCTCTGCGCGAGAAACTGAACGGTTCCGATGTCCACGCTGGTGTTGAGCACCACCTCTTCCAGGACACGCGTCCGGTTCGGGCACGCGGCGCACAGAAAATGCAGAACGGGCGGCTCGACGCGTTTGTCGCTCGCCATCGCGGCGAGCATCTCCTCGTCGTAGGTGTCGATGGTCTTCTTCAGGGTGAGGCGGATGTCCTTGTCAGGATCCCGGCTTAAAAGGTAGAACGAGCGCGCCAGGTCGGCGCGGTCGAGCGGGAGGGCGCCTTTCGCCCCCGCGCTCCGAATGCGCTCCTCGGCCTGGCCCGTGGCCAGTCTCTGGAGGATGGGATTCGAAAGATTAATGGAGGGCTGCGGCGTCGCTAATAGGGCTTGTGCCATACTCCAATTTACCTTCTGCGGCGTAAAGATACAACGCACTCCGTCCGGGCGGCGTCGATAGCTCTTTCCCGGCCACCGTCAGCCGGAGTGCGGCGGCGTACCCGGCGCGGAGGGAAAACGCGCGCCCGAGGGGGTACGTGCGCTCCTCGCCCGGAAAGAGCTCGCGGTCGAGGAACACGTCCCCTTCCCGCTCCACGTAGACATGCGTGCGGCGCAGGGCACGGACCGTAAGCAGCGTTTCTTCGCCGATGGCCCGCAGAATCTGCGGCGTTCGGTCAATAACCTCACTGGACACGGAAGGCGAAGCAGGCGGCGTCTGACGGTGCGTCGCCCGCAATGCCGACCACACCGCAGGGACCACGCCGGCAAGCGCCAGGCCTACCAGCACCACAAACAAAAGGAACGCTTCTTTCCGCGGTTCCATCCTCCGCATCGACGCAAGCGTCGAGACTACGGAGGACGGGTCGCTTTGGGCGCGGCGGTCCGTCGGGGAGACGTCGTCCGCCGCCTGGCGTTCCGAAAGCGCGGTGCAGCGCTCCAAGAAATCGGCGGCGTTCGCGCCGATGCACTCGCAATAGGCTCGGACGAAGCCCTTCGCAAAGACGCGGCCCGGAAGGCTCTCGAAGCGTTCCTGTTCCAGGGCCTCGAGGTGGCGCCTGGAGATCCGCGTCTTGCGCGCGATTTCCTCAAGCGACACCCCGCGCGCCTCGCGCTCGCGGCGCAGGGCCTCTCCGAACGAAAGGGGTGAGTTTTGGCCGGACATGAGAACCTCTCTTGCTACATGGTAAGGGGACAAAATTGGAATTGTCAACGCCGGGCTTTCATGCATGCCCGTGAAAACATTTCGTCGAGGTCGGGACCTCGGTGTGGTATACTGAGGATGCTTCCATGGTACGCCGCGCAGCCAAAGCCGATTCGACTCCAAAGGCCAAGACTCGTGCACGCACGGTTTCCGGAGAGCGCCGCGGCCGCTCCGGCGCCGCGTACGCCATCGGCGCGGTCGCGGAGCGCTACGGCATTCACCCGCAGACGCTGCGCCTCTACGAGCGCGAAAACCTCCTCGTCCCCGCCCGCAGCGAGGGCAATACGCGCCTCTACTCCGAAGAAGACCTTGAAACCCTCGAGTTCATCCTGAACCTGACGCGAAACCTGGGCGTGAACCTGGCGGGGGTCGAGGTCGTGCTGAACATGCGCGGACGCATGCTCGAGATCCAGCGCGAGGTGGAAGAACTGCTTCAGAGGATGCAGCGGGAATTCGCGGCGCGCCGCATGGAGCCTCCGCTCACGCAGGCGCTCGTGCGGCTCAAGGATTTGTACCGAGAGGATTACGCGCTCGAACACCGAGAGCGCACCCTTTCCCCTTCTTCCCATGGCCAAGGCAAAGAAAAGAAAGGCGAGCGCGGCTAAGGCGAAGCCCTCAAAAAAGACGGCAGACGCCCGACGCCGCCGGCCTGTCCGGCCAGGACCGCGTCCGTCGTCAACCCGAGCGGGCGCGACCTCGCCCGCCCCGGCTCGGCGGAGCCGGGAAAGACGAAAGGCTTCTTCCGCGACACCATGCGAGCCGCCAACCCACGCTCTGCCAAAGGCTTCGCGGAGGCGAGAGGCCCGGACGACCTCGAAGAAAAAACGGAGCGTTCTCGAGCGGGTGTACGACGAGGGCATCACCGCCGACTCGCTCCAAACTTACCTCCGGGAAATTTCCGAGATCTCGATGCTCACGCCGGAGGTGGAAAAGGAACTCGGCGGTAGGTATTTCCATGGCCGGGACGAAGAGGCGCTCAGACAGCTCATCGAGGCCAACCTGCGCTTCGTCGTGGCCGTGGCGAAGCGCTACCGCCACCGCGGGGGCATCTCGTTTCACGACCTCATTAACGAAGGAAACGTGGGCCTTATTCAAGCCGCACGCCGCTTCGATCCGGAGAAAAACGTCCGCTTCGTCACCTACGCCATGTGGTGGATTCGCCAGTCCATTCTGCGCGCCCTGAGCGAGTACGAACAACCCTTCAAGCTTCCGCCCCGCAAGGTGGCGCTTTCGCACCAAATCGCGCGTAGTGCGAGGTCCCTGCGCTCCGAACGCGAGCGCGAGCCGACCCTCGAGGAGATTGCCGAAGACGCGGGCACGACGCTCGAAGAGGTTACCGAGCTCTACGGCATGCGCAAGGAGTCGCTCGACGAGGTGCTCGACGAGGAATCGGGCTTCACGCTGCTCGACAGCCTGAAGCAGGAAACCGTGCCCTCGGCCGAGGACTCTCTGCTTCGCCACATGCTGATTGCGCGCGTCGGGGAGGTCCTCGCGCGCCTGAGCGAGCGCGAGGAAAGGGTCCTCCGCCTGCGCTTCGGCATCTACGGGGGAGATGCCATGACCCTGGAGGAGATCGGCGAGGTCATGTACCTGTCGCGCGAGCGGGTGCGCCAGATCGAGAAAAGCGCGATCAACAAGCTGCGCCGCTCGCACCTGGCGTTCCAGTTGCGCGGCAGTTTGAACTGAGTGGAGGCCCCATGGCCAAGACCACCCCGAAATCAATTGCCCCACCCGAAACGCCTTCGGTCGGCGGACGCGCCCGGGAGGGGCCCTCCGACCGGCCCGGCGGGGGGGCGGCGCGCAGGGACGCGTCGCTTGCCCCGGCGCTTGCGTCGGGACTGGCGCCACCCGAGGAATTCGCGGAAGCCTCATGGCGCTGCGCCCGGTGCCGGGATACGGGGTGGGTCGAGGAAGAAGCGGGCGAGCGCGGCTACATGCGCGTGCGTCCCTGCGCGTGCCGGACGGAGCGTGCATGCGAGGCCGCGCTTCGAGAGGCGGGCATTCCGCCCCGATTCGCCCGATGCACCCTCGATAATTTCAAGACGGCCGGCCTCGGCGAGGACATTCGGAGCGCGCTTCAGGCCTCCCGGGGCTTTGTCAAGCAATTTCCCATGAAGAAGGGACTCCTCTTCATGGGCAGTCCCGGGGTCGGAAAGACGCACCTGGCGGCGGCCATCCTGAACCGGCTGCACGAGACGTTCGGCGTCCGGGTGCGCTTTGAAGATTTTTCGGAGCTTCTCGCCCGCATCCGCCGCTCGTACGACCCGCGCGCCGAAGCACTTCCCCACGAGCAGGAGATCCTCGCGCCCGTCTACGACGCCGAGGTGCTTCTGCTCGACGATCTCGGGGCCTCACGCCTTTCGGAGTGGGCGCGCGACATGCTCTATCTCGTCGTGAACACCCGCTACACCCGGGGACGCCTCACGCTCGCGACCACTAATTTCATGGACGCCCCTCCCCGCCGCGCACGCTCCTCGTCCAAGCGGACCCCCTCCGATCCCATCGAGTCCGACACGCTCGAGGAGCGCGTCGGCCCCCGCATCCGCTCGCGCCTCTACGAGATGTGCATGGTCGTCCGCATGCAGGGCGACGATTACCGCCGCCGGAAAAAATAGCGGCGCCGCGCGCCGCGTCGGACCCGCCCTGATGCTTGAGACACCGGGATTCGTTCCGCAATTTCCTTATAATGGTGGGCCGAAGCTCCCCTCTATGCCTCTGCCTTACTGTTTACGTCGCCTGTCCAGCCCCGCGGCAAAACTTTCCCGGTCGGCGCCAAGGCGCGCTGGCGGGTCTACGCCGGCAGGAGGCTGGTGATGGTCTTGATGAGGTTGGAAGACTGGATGGGCTTGGCGATGTAGGCGTTCGCGCCAAGCTGGAGGCCGCGCTCGCGGTCCTCCTCGGCGCCCTCGGTCGTGATGATGATGATCGGGAGGTGCTTCAGCTTGTCGTTCTCGCGCACGAGCTTGACGAGCTTGAGGCCGTCCATCACCGGCATGTTGATATCCGTCACTATCATGTCCACGCTGTCGGTAGAGAGTTTCTTCAACGCGTCCACCCCGTCCACCGCCTCCACGATCCGGCACCCCTCGAAACGCTTCAGCGAAAACGAAATGAGCTGCCGCATCGTGGGCGAGTCCTCCACGACCAGGAACGTGATGGAATTCGAAGCCACTTACTCTTCGCCTTTTTCGTCCGACGTGGTGGTGAGCAGGTCGAGAAATCCCTGGATGGTGGAGAGCTTGCGCTCCGACTGGGAGTAGAGCTTCGAGCTGAACAGCGCCGTCGCCGCGTGCCCCGCAAGCAGCGTGAACAGCTCGTAGTCCACCGCCGAGAAGCTGTCCTTCTGCACCAGCAGCTTGTAGAGCGTTATCACCCCGATGACGTGCTCCTTGATCTTCAGCGGTATGCACACCAGCGGGTGCTCGTAGCCCACGTCGCAGTGCTTGGGGTCCTGGTTGATGTAGTACGGCTCGCCCGTCCTCGCAACCGTCCCTATGATGCCCTTGCCTATCGAGATGCTCGTCCGGGGGTAGTTTTCCATGCTCTCGTGCGCCACGACGGAAAGCTCGTTCGTCTTCTCGTCGAGAAGCATCAGCGCGAACTCCTCGGCGCCGATGAGGTTGATGATGATTTCCATGACGATCTGAACGACTTCCTGGAAGTCGAGCGTCGAGTGGAGCTGGTAGGAGGCGACGTAGAGGTTGGCGAGGTTGTTGTTCTGCTCCTCGATCTCGAGGTAGCGGCGGGCGAAGTCCTTGTTCTCGCTCTCGACCTCGCGGTACTTGGACTCGAGGAGTTTTTTCTCGTCCTCGGCCCGCTCGAGCTTCTTCTGCAGGTGCGAGACTTCTTCCGGAACGTCGCCCCCTCCGGACTGCACCCGGCTTTCTAGCGAGGCGACCTTGTAGCGCAGCTTCTCGTTCTCGCGCAGCACCTCCTCGGTAAACTGCTTGCCCATGTTGTAGATTTCAAGAAATTTCTCTCCCTTTTTGAGGAGGTCGCTCTGGGGCTCACCCCCTTGCAATTGAGGAGCCGTGGCCGCCGTTTTCTTCTTCGATTCGTCCGCCATTTTAAAGAATTCTCCTTTGTTTCATTACATTTTAGAAAGTGCAATATAGCATAACACCACCGACACCGCAAACCGGCGGCCATCCGCCCCGCCCCTTGGACGGGGTTCCCGGCCCTCTCAGGTAGCATAGCGAAGCCCCGCAGCAATTGCAAACCCCGTCAAGGCTCCCCGCCTCCCTCCCGGGCCGGCCGGGCCAAAAAGACTTGCATGTCCCTAAGAGTTGTTCTATACTCTATTTCAATACTTGTGATTTTGCCTAAAAGACTCCGACACGACGCGTGATAGGTTACGCAACAACTTTATGACAAATCCAACCAGCGCGGTTTCCTCTCCAGGCGGTTTCGGAGTCACCCTGCGGCGCGACCTCTGGTGGATGGGGCCTCTTGCGACGGCAACGGCACTGTTCCTCTTCATCGTGTACTCCACATGGCGGGCGTTCCAGGGAATGCACTACGAGTGGGGGCCCTACACATCGCCCTTTTATTCTCCCCAGTTCCCCTTTCCCGAGTTCTGGCCGGAGTGGATTCCGCGCTCGCCGGCGTTTCTGATCGTGTGGGCGCCCGCGGGCTTCCGCCTCACGTGCTACTACTTCCGCAAGGTTTACTACCGCGCGTATTTCCTCGACCCGCCCGCCTGCGCGGTTGGCGAGCGCTCGAAGCGCCGCTACAAGGGGGAAACGGCGTTTCCTTTTGTCCTGCAAAACCTCCACCGCTACTTCCTCTACGTCGCTCTCGCCCTGCTGGTGTTTCACTGGCATGACGTGGGGTTGGCGTTCTTCTTCGACGACGGCTTCGGCGTAGGGGTGGGAAGCCTGGTGCTTCTCGCGGACACGAGCCTTCTCACTCTGTACGTGTGCGGATGCCACGCCCTGCGCCACCTGATCGGGGGTAACGTGGATTGCTTCTCATGCGCCTCTCTCGGCGGCACGAGACACAAGACGTGGAGCCTCGTGAGCATCCTGAACCGAACCCACATGTTCTGGGCGTGGACGAGCCTTTTCATGGTGGGCTTCGCCGATTTCTACGTGAGTATGGTCGCCTCCGGCGCCTGGACGGACGTGAGGATTTTCTAGGCCATGGCGAGCTACGAAACACGCGATTACGACGTGCTGGTCGTCGGCGCGGGCGGAGCGGGGCTGCGCGCGGCCATCGAGGCGTCGGCCCTGGGCGTGAAAACGGGCCTCGTCTGCAAGTCGCTCCTCGGGAAGGCGCACACGGTCATGGCCGAAGGGGGCATGGCGGCGGCCGTTGCGAGCGTGGACCCGGAGGACACCTGGAGAGTCCACTTCCGCGATACGATGAAAGGCGGCAAGATGCTCAACCACTGGCGCATGGCGCAGCTCCACGCCATGGAGTCCCCCGAGCGCGTCCGCGAGCTCCAGGAGTGGGGCGCGATCTTCGACCGCACGGCCGTGGGCGGCATATCGCAGCGCGCGTTCGGAGGCCACACCTACAAGCGGCTCTGCCACGTGGGGGACCGCACGGGCCTCGAGATGATCCGCACCCTCCAGGACAGGGGCGTGCACGCGGGCATGGACGTCCACATGGAGTGCACCATCACCCACTTGCTGAAGGACGGCGAAAGAATCGCGGGCGCCTTCGGCTACTTCCGCGAGAGCGGGCTGTTCGTGCTGTTCCGCGCGAAGGCCGTCGTGCTCGCCACGGGGGGCGTCGGCAAGGCCTTCAAGGTGACCTCCAACTCGTGGGAGTACACGGGCGACGGCCACGTTCTCGCCTACGAAGCCGGCGCGGACATGGTCGACATGGAATTCATGCAGTTTCATCCGACGGGCATGGTCTGGCCGCCGAGCGTGCGCGGCACGCTCGTGACCGAGGGCGTGCGCGGAGACGGCGGCGTCCTGAAAAACTCGAAGGGCGAGCGCTTCATGTTCAGCTACATTCCCGAAGCGTTCAAAAACGACGTGGCCGCCTCGGAGGAGGAAGCCTCCCGCTGGCTCGCGGGAGACAAGCAGGCGCGCCGCCCTCCGGAGCTTCTCACGCGCGACGTCTGCGCGCGGGCCATCGTGAGCGAGGTGCGCGAGGGGCGCGGCAGCCCGCACGGCGGCGTTCTTCTCGACATCGCCTACATGGACTCCGAGTACGTCAAGAGACGGCTGCCCAGCATGCACCACCAGTTCATGGAGCTGGCCGGGATGGACATCACGAAGGAGCCGATGGAGGTCGGCCCCACGGCTCACTACGCCATGGGCGGCGTCCGCGTGGACCCGGAGACGCAGGCCGCGACCGTGCCCGGCCTCTTTGCCGCCGGGGAAGCGGCGGGGGGCATGCACGGCGCGAACCGCCTGGGCGGCAACTCGCTCTCGGACCTGGTCGTGTTCGGCCGGCGCGCGGGACAGGGCGCGGCGGAATACGCAAAATCCCTCCGGGAAAAGCCGCGCGTCAACCTGGCCGAGGCGGAAGCGTGTGCGAAAGAATTGCTGGAGTCGTTCAACCGCAGCGAAGGGGAAAACCCCTTCGTCGTCCACGAGGCCCTTCAAGATATGATGGAAAAGAACGCGGGCATCGTCCGGAACGAGAAGGACCTGCGCGCGGCCATCGATGCGCTCGCCGGGCTTCGCAAGCGCGCCTCCGGCGTCAAGGTGAGCGGCACCCGGCAGTACAACCCCGGCTGGAACGAGGCGATTGATTTAAAGAATCTCCTGACGGTGAGCGAGCTGCTCGCGCGCGCCGCGCTGGAGAGGAAGGAAAGCCGCGGCGCCCACACGCGCGAGGATTATCCCGACTACGACAAGGCGTTCGCGAAGGTCAACGTCGTGATTCGAAGGCGCGACGGCGCGATGCAAGTGGCCCAGGAGCCGCTTCCCGAAATGCCGGACGAGCTGAAAAAATTGCTCGAAGGGGAGAGCGCGTGATGTCGGACCTCACGCTGCGCCTGTTCCGCGGCGACGCCCAGGGCGGCGAGATACGGGAATACCGCGTGCCGGTCGAGGAAGGCATGGTGGTGCTGGACGCCGTCCTACGCGTCCAGTCGCGGCAGTCGAACGAGCTCGCGTGCCGCTGGAACTGCAAGGCGGGAAAATGCGGCTCCTGCAGCGCCGAGGTGAACGGCCGGCCGCGCCTGATGTGCATGACGCGCCTCGACCTGTTCCCAGAGGGCGAGCCCCTCACCGTGACCCCCATCAAGACGTTTCCCGTCATCAGGGACCTGGCGACGGACGTCTCGTGGAACTTCGAGACCAACAAGCGGATCACGCCGTTTACGCCGAAGGCCGACGCGGACTGGAAATTTTTTCAGCACGACGTGGAGCGCGCGCAGGAGTTCCGCAAGTGCATCGAATGCTTCCTCTGCCAGAACGTGTGCCACGTCCTGCGCGACCACGATCTGAAGGACGCCTTCATGGGGCCGCGCTTCCTGGTGCGCACCGCGGGGCTCGAGATGCACCCGCTGGACGTCGCCGACCGCCTCCGGTACCTCAAGGACGAGGGCGGCATCGGCTACTGCAACATCACGAAGTGCTGCACCGAGGTGTGTCCCGAGAAGATCACGATCACCGACAACGCCATCATCGCCCTCAAGGAAAGGGTGGTGGACCGGTTCTACGACCCGTTGACGTGGCTTTGGCGGCTGCTGACCGGCCGCCGATCCAAGTAGCCGCCTCCCCTACCCCTTCTTCTTGAGGCTGATCTTCCACTCGTCGCGCCGGTCGAGTAATTTCTCGATTCTTTTCTGAAGCCGGTCGTCGAATCGGCCCGTGAGGAACGCCTTGTTGAGGGCGGCGTGCTTCAGCTCGGAAAACTCTTCCCACAGGCCCTCCCGCCGAAGGAACTCCTCCAGGGGGGCGCGGTTCCCGGAGTCGATCGTGGGCGCGGCGAGGTATTCCTTGTGCCGGACCATGGCCGCTTTTTCCGCCCCCTCGAAGGAATCGATCTCGCAGCTTTCGGCGAGCTCCCTGAGCCGCTCCTTCGCCTCGTCGATCTCCTTTTTCGAGAGTTTTCCTTCGCCCCTCCAGCTCCTCCCACTTGTCCACGAGCGCGGCGCCCTCCTTAAGGGCCTCGCGGCGCTCGGGGGTGACCTTGGGCGGCGCGGGATTCTTCGCCGGGCAGACGCTTTGGAAATCGCACCAGTTGCAGAGGACCGATTCGCGCGGCTCGAACGTTTCCTCACGCTCGATACGGCGGATTGTGGAAACCGCCCACCGGCGCGTGTCCTCGACCTTCGCCGGGGTGGGCGAGACGCGGATCTCGCGCCCGAACACGAGGTAGTGCCAGACGAACTCAACGCGCCCGACGTCCGGCATTGTCTGCCGGACTCCGATGCCGTAGAGCGCGAGCTGCCGGTCCTTCTCCATGTCGTCCTGCGAGGGAAGGCGCATGGAGGACTTGTAGTCGTGTATCTCGACCTCGCGCGGCTTGGGCTCCATGAGGCGGTCAATGACGCCCTGCATCCTGTACTGCCCCGCGTCGTCGAGGGCAAAGCGCACGTTCTCCTCGAGGCCGAGGATGCGGCCCTCGCCGTCGAACGGGTGGTGCTTGTCGTAATAATCGGCGACGCAGCGCTCGCCCGTGCGGCGGTAGTCGTCGGCGGTGTACTGTTCCTTGACGATCGTCACGTCGTCGCCCCACTCCTTCTCCCAGACGCTGTGGTAGTCCTTCACGACGTCTTCCTTCGCCGGAACCTTGCTCACGAGGAGGGCGCGGTAGAGGTTCTCCAGCGCCTTGTGCGCGACGCTGCCAAGGAACATCTCGATGCCCTTGAACTCGGGAACGTCCGGCCTTTTGACGTAGCGGAAGTAGAATTTCTTCGGGCACTGCTCGAACGTGGTCAGGCGCGAGTGCGAGTAGACGGGCATGGTGTTTTGCTCCTTCGCTATTCTAACAGAGTGCGAGCGACGAGTCTTCGTCGGGACTCCGTTTACCCCGGGGACAGGGGAGGGCGAACGGGTTTTCTTTATGCAAGCGCCTTCGCGAGAAGCGGCAGGCTCACGTCGAAGCGGTAGGAGACGGCCCGGTGGCCGCCGTCGAACTCCTCGTAGCGCACCGCGAGGCCGTGCCGCCCGAGCTCCGCCGCGAGAGCGCGCGCTCCCCACTGTAGGTTGTACTCGTCCCTCGCGCCGCAGTCTAGGTAGACGAGGCGCAGCTTTTTCAGGTTCTCCGCGTACCTTGCGACCATGTTGACGGGATCCCACGCGCGCCACCGCTCCCACACCTCCGGCCTGAAAACGCCCGTCTCCAGGTCGAAAGGGAAATCGATCCCGAGGTGCGGAGAGTCGGGGTTGGGAGAATAGTGGGCCGCCATGGCCAGCACGTTGAGCGCCTTCGCCCACTCCTTCCCCTTCCGGTCGACGTCGGCCCAGAATTTCTCGAGCCACGCGGCCGGCCCCCCCGCCTCACGGAACCGCTCCAGGGCGTCGGGAACGTCGGGCAGGTAGCAGAGCTCGAAGTTCGAGTCCCCCGAGTGGTCGGCGAGTGCCTCAAAGATTTCCGGGTGGCGCATCCCGAGCACGAGGGAACCGTAGCCCCCGGAGGATTTTCCGAAGATTCCCCACCTCCCCGTCCGGTAGCGCCCGCTCACGAACGGTACGATCTCCTGCAGCAGGTAATCCTCGTAGGGGCCGACGGCCGTCGAGTTGATGTACTGGCTGCCCCCGAGGCGGGTGAAGCAGTCCGGGGCGACGACGATAAGAGGCGGGCACGCGCCGGAGCCGATGAGCCGGTCGAGGCGTTCCTTGAGATCCTCGCCCAGGGGGTCGACGTTGAAGAGCGCCGCCCCGGTCCCCGCGAATCCCGCCGCCGCAAGAAGGGTCGGGTATCTTTCGCTCGCGCTCTCCCCGTAGCCGGGAGGCAGGTAAATTGTAAGATCCCTCTCGCTCGGGTCGCCGAGGGGATTCCCCTTGAGCAGCTCGCTGTCGAACCGCTCGACTATCCGGCTGCCCTGCCCGGCGCTCATCGCTTTCTTGCCTTGTCCCATCCCCGCCAGCGGGATGCGCGCTCCGAAGGGAAGCGATTACGCGCGGTACCCGCCGCGCTCGCGATAGTGCGGGGGTTCGGAGCGGCCGCCGCCATGGCCCGACGCGGGATCGGCATGCGAGCGCGACTCGCCGGAGCCCGCCACCTCGCCGAAAATCATCTTGCCCGCAGTGGTCTGAAGGACCGACGTGACCGTGATGGAAACCGTCTGGCCGATGTGGCGGCGCCCGTCGTCGACGACGACCATGGTGCCGTCGTCGAGGTACCCCACGCCCTGCGTGCGCTCCTTGCCCTCCTTGAGGATGAAGATCTCCATCAGCTCTCCGGGAAGCACTATGGGCTTGAGGGCGTTCGCCAGCTCGTTGACGTTCAGAATGTCCACCCCCCGAAGGCGCGCCACCTTGTTGAGGTTGAAGTCGTTCGTGATGACCTTGGCGCCGAGGCGGGTCGCCAGCTCGATGAGCTTGAGGTCCACCTCGCGGATTTCGGGAAACTCGGCCTCCATGATGACCACGTTGATGTTTTTGTTCTTCTTCATCCGCTGGAGCAGGTCCAGCCCCTTGCGGCCGCGGGTACGCTTGATGGAGTCGGCCGAGTCGGCGATGTGCTGGAGCTCGCGCAGGACGAACTGGGGAACGATGATGTCCCCTTCGATGAAGCCCGCCTCCGTGATGTCGGCGATGCGGCCGTCGATGATCACGCTCGTGTCGAGGATCTTGTTGATGGTGCTCGGGGTCTTGTCCCCGAAAAGCGCCTTGATGGTGTTCGAGTCAAGCCACTGGCCAAAATGCGCCCCGATGCGAAGCCCCAGGTAGCCCATGAACAAAAGCGTCGCCACGTAGACGAACTCGATGTGGTGGCGGTAGGCGGTGGTCGAGGCGGCGATGGCCTTGTTGATGAGGAACGCGACCAGGGCGCCGCACATGATGCCCACCCAGCCGCCAAGGACGACGTTGAGGGACATCTGCGGAATGCGCCGCTCGAGGTAGAGCATCCCAAGCCCCAGCACCGCGCCCAGCCCCATGCCCTCCCAGCGGTTGAGCTCCCAGGGGTGGAGCGAGTAACCGAGTATCAGGAAAAGGGCAAACACGAAAACACGAGTCAGGTATCGCTTCATGGTAACAATCCTCCATAAAATAGTGTTTTGCCGTCATCATAAGCCTATATTTAACCTATCCCAACAGTATATCCTATTTGAGCGCAGGAAAGCAAAAATCCTCTGCGCCAAAAAAACGAACCGCTTTGGCTTTTTTGCCACGTTTGCGATATACTCCTTGGGTGAGAGTGTAATACGAGATGCGTCCTTGGACTACGGTTAAGCTCATTCTTCTTTTGGCGATTCTGGTCGTGCTTGCCTTCATCGCCGACGCCAACCGGAACATCCTGGGGCAAGAATTCGAGTTCTTTGGCGTCTACCGCATGCCGACGCTTCTGGTGATCATCCTGGCGTTCGTGCTCGGTCTTCTTGTCTCGGTCATCATGCTGGGTCTTCGGGAGGCCGAGGCGCTCGCGGGCAAGTGGCGAGGCCGCGTGGGCAAGAAGGAGGCCGCCCGCGCCGACGCCCTCACGTTCGCCGCGATGGACGCCATCATGGAAGCGCGGCTCGCGGACGCAAAGCGCCTTCTGGCGGACGCGCTACGTACTCAACCCGACCATCCGCGCGCCCGCCTGTGGCTCGGGCACGTGCACCGCTTGGAAGGGCGGGCCGAGGAAGCGCTTCGGGAGCATCAGATACTTCTCGCGCAAACCCCAGAGGCTTGGGCGCCCCAAGTTGAAATCGCGCGTGATCTCATGGCGCTCGAACGCCGCGACGAGGCGGTCGACACGATGCGCCACGCGCTCAAGCAGCACCCGGCGCGATGGGAGGAGGGAAATCTGCTCCTGCTGGACATCCACATGGCGGCGGGAGAGTGGGACCGCGCGCAGGACGTGTACGAGCAGATCCAGAAGCGTGCCGAGTCGGAGCGCCGCGATGACCCGCGCCCCGAGTGCCAGTACGTGCTTCCCTACTGCAAGGCAACGGCGCTCATCGAGGCCAAGGATTTCAAGGGAGCGGAAAAAATTCTTCGCCGGCTCGTGAAGGAGCAGCCGAAATTCGCGCCCGCGTATGTCGCCCTGGGAAAAGCCCGGATGTTCCTCGGCCGCGAGGGCGAAGGCGTCGAAACGTGGGTTGAGGGGATGCGCGTCACGGGATCGCTCGCCTTTCTCCCCATGCTGGAAGAACACTTCCTCGCCACCGAGCGCCCGGACAAGGCACTCGAAGCGTTTCGCGGGATCGCAGCCTCGGAGAAGAACAACGTGCTCTCTCAATTCCTTTTGGGCAGGCTCTATCACCGGCTCGAAATGATGGACGAAGCCTACAAGCAGTTTCGCACCATCGAGTCGCGCGTGTCCCACTCCCCCACCTTTCACTACTTCATGGGAAAGCTCCGGGAGCGTCGGGGCGCGCTTCCGGAGGCGCTCGAAAGCTACAAGCGCGTCATCGAAGAAAGCGGCGTCCTTGCCCTTCAGTACGTGTGCCGAAGCTGCGGAGCCTCCAGCGAATCCTGGAGCGACCGATGCGAGCGCTGCCGCACATGGGGAAGCACAGAGCTCGATTTTCGCACCGAGCTCACGCCCGACGAAATGGGCCTTGCCGAAGCGCCGGTTTACTCGGCCGCCTCGGGCACCTAGGCCGACCCATGTACCCCTGCCTCCTCATCGTCCTCGACGGGTGGGGATGGCGTGAGGAGACGCGCCACAACGCCGTGCTGGCCGCGAACCCGCGCCACGTGTACGGCCTTTCGGATCGCTATCCCTCGACGCTTCTCACGGCATCCGGGCTGGCGGTGGGCCTTCCCGACGGCTACATCGGCAACTCCGAAGTGGGGCACCTCCACATCGGCGCGGGCCGCACGGTTCCTCAGCTTTTGACGCAAATTTTCACTGACATCGAGAGCGGAGCCTTTTTTCAAAACCCGGTGATTCGGGAAGCGCTGCGCTGCGCCCGGGAAGACGGCGCCGCCCTGCACCTCATGGGCCTCCTTTCGGACGGTGGCGTGCACAGCCACCAGGCGCACCTCGAGGCACTGCTTCGGGCCGCCCGGGAGGCGGGATGCCGGCGCGTCGCGGTCCACGCCTTTCTGGACGGGCGCGACACGCCGCCCGAAAGCGGCGTGGGCTACGTCGAGCGCCTGCTTTCCTATATGAATGAGACGGGCGTGGGGACGCTCGCGACGCTCATGGGGCGCTTCTACGCCATGGACCGCGACAACCGCTGGGATCGCACGCGTGCGGCCTTCGATGCCCTCGTCAAGGGGGAAGGGCACGGGACGCTCGACCCGCTGGACGCGTTGCGCGCCTCCTATCGAGGCGGAACGACCGATGAGTTCGTGAAGCCGCACGTCGTGGGCCCCCCGAAGGAAAACCGCGTCGGCGAGGGCGACGCGGTCGTGTTCTTCAACTTCCGCGGAGACCGCGCCCGCCAGCTCACGCGCGCGTTCACGGAGGGGGATTTCAAGGAATTCACCCCGGACGTGCGGCCCGGCCTGGGCTACTTCGCCTGCATGAGCGAGTACGACAAACGCTTCACGCTGCCCGCGGCCTATTCAAAGCGGAAGCTCGCGGGGATCTTTGGAGAAACGCTGAGCCGCCACCGCATTCCCCAGTTCCGCGTGGCCGAGACGGAGAAATACGCCCACGTGACCTATTTCTTAAACGGGGGCGAAGAGCGGACGTATTCAGGCGAAGAACGCGTGCTGGTGCCCTCGAACCGCGCGGTCAAAACCTACGCCGAGGCGCCCGAGATGAGCGCCAGGGGCATTGCCGAGGAGGCCTTGCAGCGCCTGGAGCAGGGCCCCAAGAAGCAGGTCATCCTCGTGAACTTCGCCAACCCCGACATGGTCGGCCACACGGGAGACTTCGAGGCGGCGCGGCGCGCCTGCGAAGTGGTCGACGGCTACGTGGGCGAGCTGGTGGAGCGGGCCCTTGCGCTGGGGGGAAGCGCCTTCGTAACGGCCGACCATGGCAACGCCGAGCGCATGGTGGACGAAAACGGCGACCCGCATACGGCGCATACGACCAGTCTCGTGCCCTTCGTGGCCGTAACGCCGGAGGGAAAGAAATTCTCGCTGCGTGACGGCGGAACGCTCGCCAACGTGGCGCCGACGCTTTTCGAATTCCTCGAGATCCCGCAGCCGCCGGAAATGGCCGCCCCCTCCCTGGTGGAAGCTCCATGAGAGCGGCCGTCGTCGACTCGCTTGTGCATCTGCTTTTTGCGGTGGAGTGCAAGGTGTGCGGTGCCGCCACGGCCCTTAGGAGCGAGACGATTTGCTATGCCTGCCGCGAGGCCGCGCCGGAAATCCTGAGCTCCGTGTGCGCGGCGTGCGGTCGGCCGTTTCTAGGAGAAGGATCGGCGCGCTCGAACTTGCTTGTGCAAGCAAGTCGCAACTGCGGCCAGTGCCTTCGCAAACGTCCGCCTTTCGAGGCGGCGCGCTCGTTCGGGCTTTACCGCGACGGCCTCCGCACGATGGTGCACGGATTTAAATACGGCGCCGACCTTTCCGCCGGGCGAGTGCTGACGCGGTTCCTGCGGAAGGCGGCCGAGCGGCACGGAATCTTGGAAAACGTGGACGCAGTGACTTACGTGCCGTCGCATTGGACGCGGCGCTTGGCGCGCGGGTTCGAGCCGGTGCGCGTCCTGGCCATGGAGCTGGCGCGAGACGCGGGGCTTCCGGCGGCGAGACTTCTGCGCAAGAGGTTTTTGCGCAAGAGGCTTTCGCTGATGGCGAGGCTTTTGCTCAAGACGCTTTTGCGCAAGAAGCTTTCGCTGGTGGCGAGGCTCTCGCTGGCGGCGAAGCTTTTGCGCAATACGCGCATCACCAACCAAGTGGGGCTGTCGCTTCCGGAGCGGAAGAGCAACGTGCGGCGCGCCTTTGCGCCGACGCGGCGCATGCGGGGGAACCGGCCGCGCAGCGTGCTCCTGGTCGACGACGTGTACACCACCGGCGCCACGGCCCGCGCGTGCGCACGCGCTCTCCGGCGCGGCGGCGCCCGCCGCATCCGAATCCTGACGGTGGCGCGGACATGGAACATCGAAAGCGAGGAACACGATGGAAAAAATCAACCTGGGCGAGAGGCTGTTTCGAGCGTTGGGCTCTAAGCCCTCGGCGCCGACGCCCGTCGCGCTCGTGGACGACGGCTACTGGGTCTACCTCGCGCGGTACCAGGGCGAGTGCGGAACCCAGCAGAACGAGAAAGACATGTTCTGCCTGCTCCTCGAGGGGGAGCTCGAAGTCGAAATGGAAGACGATCAGCTGTCGCTCGAAAAAGGCGAGGCGTTCCTCGCGAAAGGCGGCACCCGGTGGCGCCCCGTGGCCAAAGGACGAGGCGCCGTGGCGCTCCAGTTCGAGTCGCGCCGAAAGCGCTCGTTCGGCGAAGCGGACGTGATGGACCTGGACGTGATGTAGCCGCGCGAGAGGCGTCCAGGCCCTTTCCCCCCTGCGGTACCGTCATGCTTACCCCGCTGCGGCGCGGCCACTAATGAGCGTCTCCCCTTCCAGACCTGCCGGCGCGGCCCTGGAGCGCCTGCTACGCGAGGCGATTCGCCGCGAAGGCGCCCTGCCCTTCTCGCGCTTCATGCGCGAAGCACTCTACCATCCGAAGCTCGGCTACTACATGCGCGGGGCACACCCCACGGGCCAGGCGGGGGACTTCGTGACGGCGCCCGAGATGACGCCGGCGTTCGGAGGGCTCGTGGCGGCGTTCGCGGAGCGCCTCGCCCCATCACTCCCGTCGTACACGCTCTACGAGTTCGGCGCCGGAGCGGGAACGCTGGCACGGAGCGTTCTCCGGGCGCTTTCCCCCCCGGCACGCCCCGTGCGCTACGTCCTGGTCGACAACCACCCGGCGGCCGCGCAAGGCGCGGCCTCCCTCGTGAAGGAAGGACTCCCGGCGGATGCGCTCCCCTACCCGCTTCCAAGCGCTCTCTCCGCGCCCGGAGGCAAGTGCTGCCTCGTGCTCGCGAACGAATTCCTCGATTCCTTTCCCGTCGAGGTCGCGCGCCGGAGGGACGACGGGGGCTGGGAAACGCTCCACGTCGAGCTTCGGGGAGAAACTTTCGCCGAAGCGTGGCGGTCCGTCCCGGACGACGGCCCCCTGCGGCGCTATCTCGAACGCTACGCCGAGCACGCGGAGGCGGGGCAGCGCGTCGAGGCGCCGGCTTCGAGCCCGGAAAGCCGGGAGCCGGGGATCGAGGCGTGGCTCGGGGACGTCGCGGCGCTGACGGGGCGCGGCGTCGCCGCGGTCTTCGACTACGGCGACCTCGCCGAGCCCCTCTACTCCCCCGTGCGCAGGCTCGGCACCCTGAAGTGCCACTTCCGCCACGCGGTGGACGCGCGCCCGCTCGAGCGCGCGGGCGAGAAGGACATCACGGCGAGCGTCAATTTCAGCTACCTTGAAGACGCGGCGCGCGCGCGGGGCTTCGAGGCGCGTACCGTCGAGCTGTGCGCCTTCCTGCTCGCGATGGGCGCCGAGCGCTACGTGCGGGACGAAAAATTCCAAGGCCCCGCGCGGCGGGGACTCCTGTCGCTCCTTGACCCGACGGGCATGGGCGGCCTCTTCAAGGTGTGCGTCCTCTCCCGCGGCGTCGAGCTGGAGCCCTTAAAAACGTTCCGGGAAATCGTCTCCGCCGCAGGTTGAGGCGGGGCCGTCACAATCCGGAAGGCCGGGACACCGATCCGTCAAGAGCCTTTTCCGGCCTCGAAGACCATGTGCCCTAGCTCGGGGAGCAGGATGTCGTTCATGGCGAGGCGCACGGCCTCGAGCGCTCCCGGCATGGCCACCACGACCTTCCGCTGAATGACGCCGGCCGTCGCGCGGCTCAGGATGGCCGCCGGGCCGACTTCGGCATAGCTCAGGCTGCGAAAAACCTGCCCGAAGCCGTCGATCTTTTTGTCGAAGATTTCCTCGATCGCCTCGACCGTCACGTCGCGCGGCGAGATGCCCGTGCCGCCCGTGAGCAGGATGACCTCCACGCGGTCGTCGGCGGCAAGCTTCTTGACGGCCGTCTTAATCTTCGCCTTGTCGTCCTTGAGGATGCTGTAGCCCACCACCTTGTGGAAGTTGTCCTTGAGGAGCTCCTTCACAAGCTGGCCGCTGAAGTCGTTCTCTTCGGTGCGCGTGTCGCTTACGCCCAGCACGTAGCAGCGCACATGGTCGGGGGATTTCTCTTTGTGTTCCGCTTCTCCCATAAGACTCCTTTCTTATTTCTTGTAAGCTATAAAACTTTATCCGCCGTGCGGGGCTTCCACCCACTCCGCGCCTTCGTCGTTTCCTTCCTTTTTCCAGATGGGGACGAGGCGCTTTATCCCGTCGATGATACCACGGCAGGCGCGAAACGCCTCGTCGCGGTGCGGCGCGGAAACGGCGACGGCCACGGAAACGTCGCCCACCTCGAGGCGTCCCGTCCGGTGCTCCACGGCCGCGTCGCAGAGGGAAAACTCCTCGGCGGCGCGCTCCACGATCTCGCGCATCTTTTTTTCGGCCATTTCGTCGTACGCCTCGTAGTGAATGTAGTCCACGCGCTTCCCGTCATGGTGATTGCGCACGACGCCCTCGAACACGGCGACGGCGCCCGCCTCGGGGCGCGCCACGCGCCGCCGAAGCGCGTCGAGCGAAATCGTCTCCGTCGTCAGCCGCACGTGCACGGGCGCGTCATCCTCCGCTCACGGGCGGGAAAAAGGCCACCTCGTCGCCGTCGCGGAGCGGCGCGTCGAGCTCCGCGTACTCGGCGTTCACGGCGCACAGCATGGAGCGCTCGAAGCGCTCTAGGCGTCCATTTTCCTTCACGAGTGCGGCCCACGCGCTCCGCACCGAGGCGTCCGCGGGAAGCTCCACCGCCCCGCCGCGCGTCCGGGCGGCCTCGGCAAGCGCCGCGAAGAGCCGTACGTCTACCTTCACGAAAGCTCCTCGTAGGTTCTATTGAGAAGCCGCGCGTCGTCCTCGATGTTCGGGCTCTCGCACACGAGCCAGCCCGCGACCTTCTTGTCCCGCAGGGCGCGCAGGAGCGCGCGGTAGTCCATGTCCGAGTCATCGAGGTTGAGGTGTTTGAGCTCGCCCTTGGCGCCGTAGCGGATGCCTGCGACGTGAATGTGCAGGCGCTCGAGCGCGCTGCGGCCGAGCTCCTCCTCAACCCGGTTCAGCATGGCCGTGAACTCCTCGTAGGTGTTGTGCTTGCCGTTCGAGCGCGCGTGGCAGTGAGCAAAGTCGATGCACGGGGCGACGCCCTCGACGTCGCGGCTCAGGCGAAGCAACTCCTCCAGGTCGCCCCACTGCGTCGGCTTGCCCGTAAGCTCCGGGGCGAGCGCGGCGCCGTTGCTCCCGTTTCGCTCGAGGCGCTCCCGCACCGCCCTCGTCCCCTCGAGGATGCTCGCGTAGGTACTTTCCGCCGTGTCGCCGAGGTAGAAGCCCGCGTGGAACGCGACGCTCACCGCGCCGGCCATCCGCCCGATGCGCGCCGCCTCGTACAGGCGCCGGGCGCTCTGCCTGCGCTTCTCCGGCTCTTTCGCGTGGAGGTTGATGTAATACGGCGCATGGACGGTGAGGGCGAGGCCTTCGCCCTCGGCCACGCCGGCCGCCTCGCGCGCCTGCGGCTCACGCATATACACGCCCCGGACGAACTCGAGCTCCATGCCGTCGAGGCCGAGGCGCTTCACCTCGCGCAGCCCCTCTAGGACGCTCGCCCCTTTGGCGCTGTGGGGAATGCCGGCGGTGAGAAAGTTCAGCTTGCTCATGGCGGTCTAGGATAGAACCTTCGGTAGCGAAAAAAACCCGGGCCCTTGCCCGCAAACACGGCTGGTGCCGAGGGGGGGAGTCGAACCCCCATGGGCGCGAGGCCCGGGGGATTTTGAGTCCCCTGCGTCTGCCAGTTCCGCCACCCCGGCACGCTTTTCATTATCCCCTATTTTCAGGGAGTCGGCAAGCTTTTCCTCGTCGGCGCCAGATGGAGTGCGCGCCCGGACCGCCGAATGCTTGACTTCGGGGTA